>JAGHSR010000042.1 GCA_018065765.1 Candidatus Colicola coprequi | reverse complement strand
TCTACCACCTTGCTACTGATTTGTTAGAACCCAACACCTCAAGACGTTTGGCATTTTGCCCTCTGTTTTTTTAGAAAACAACCGTTTTGGACTTTTTTATTTGGACACATACATATTTTTATGTATCTTTGCAGATTATTTTTAATAAGATGCTATATTAGGCGGAAAATGGTAATAACCGACAAGCAAATAGAAAGCCCTATACTACACCTCATCGGTGAAGAAGCCGATATACTGAACTTAGAATGCTATGTGATTGGCGGATGGGTGCGTGACCTGATTCTTCACCGTCCCAGTTCGGATATAGATGTGGTGGTGGTAGGAAGCGGCATAACCTTGGCTCAAGCTGTGGCTAAACGCTTGGGCAAACATGCCCATTTATCTGTATTTCGTACCTACGGCACAGCACAAGTCAAATACCGCGATATGGAAGTGGAGTTTGTGGGCGCTCGACGTGAGAGTTATCAACACGACAGCCGAAACCCAATCGTAGAGGATGGTACACTTGAGGAGGATCAGAACCGACGAGACTTTACCATCAATGCTATGGCTATTTGCCTGAATGCTCATCGTTATGGCGAACTGTTAGACCCATTTGATGGCATGTATGACCTTGAGGACTGCACCATTCGTACCCCTCTTGATCCGGACATCACCTTCAGCGATGATCCGCTGCGTATGATGCGAGCCATACGATTTGCTACCCAATTGGGATTTTACCTCGATGAAGAAACATTTGACGCAATAGCACGCAACAAAGAGCGTATAGCCATCATCACCAAAGAGCGCATCGTGGATGAATTGAACAAAATCATGCTATCGCGCCGCCCATCGGTGGGATGGATATTGCTGGATAAAACAGGATTGTTACCACTTATTTTTCCGGAATTAGCAGCCCTCAAGGGAGTGGAAACCAAAGAAGGACGGGGGCACAAAGATGTGTTCCTGCATACCTTGCTGGTGCTGGATAATATATCACAAAACACCGATAAACTTTGGCTTCGCTGGTCAGCCCTACTGCACGACATAGGCAAGCCTAAATCCAAGGCATGGGAAGAGTCGGTAGGATGGACGTTCCGCAATCACAATTACTTGGGAGCAAAAATGATTCCACGTATTTTCAAAGCCATGAAAATGCCACAAAACGAGAAGATGGATTATGTGGTTAAAATGGTGGATTTGCACATGCGACCTATCAATTTGATAGAAGATACCGTTACCGACTCAGCCGTGCGCCGATTGCTGTTTGAAGCCGGAGACGACATAGATGATTTGATGCTCCTCTGTGACGCTGATATCACTTCACGCAATGCAGAGAAAGTGGATCGTTTTCATCGTAATTATCAGTTGGTTCGGCAAAAAATGGTGGAATTGGAAGAGAGAGACCGCATACGAAACTTCCAACCTCCCGTTCGAGGTGACGAAATCATGCAGGTACTTAATCTCGAACCGTGTTCGGCTGTGGGAGAACTGAAATCGGCAATCAAAGACGCTATACTCGATGGCATCATTCCCAATGAACACGATGCCGCTTACGAGTATATGATGAAATTGGCAAAAGAGAGAAATTTAATATAACAACATACTATTATGCTACAGATTTACAACACTTTAACCCGTCAAAAAGAATACTTCCGTCCACTGCATGAGGGACATGTGGGTATGTATGTTTGCGGTCCTACCGTTTATGGTGACGCACACTTGGGACACGCTCGTCCTGCTATCACGTTTGATTTGCTATTTCGTTATTTGCAATTTTTAGGCTACAAAGTTCGCTACGTTCGCAACATCACCGATGTTGGACATTTGGAGCATGATGCTGACGAAGGAGAAGACAAGATAGCTAAAAAAGCGCGTTTGGAGCAACTGGAACCTATGGAAGTGGTGCAGTATTACACCAATCGCTATCACCGCGATATGGAGGCTTTGAACGTATTACCACCCAGTATCGAACCACACGCCAGTGGGCATATAATCGAGCAAATAGAGTTCGTTAAGAAAATAATGGACAGAGGATACGCCTATGTAAGCAATGGTTCGGTGTATATGGACGTGGAAAAGTATGCCAAAGACTATCATTATGGCAAACTGAGTGGACGCAATCTGGACGAAATAGTCACTGAAACACGCGAACTGGACGGACAAGCCGAAAAGAAACATTCCTATGACTTTGCCCTGTGGAAAAAAGCAGCTCCAGAACATATCATGCACTGGCCTAGTCCATGGAGCGAAGGTTTTCCGGGTTGGCATATGGAATGCTCCACTATGGGAACCAAGTACCTAGGAGAAGAGTTTGATATTCATGGCGGCGGTATGGATCTGATGTTCCCTCACCACGAGGCAGAGATAGCCCAGTCATGCGCTGCACTTGGACACGACAGCGTGCATTATTGGATGCACAACAACATGATAACCATTGCCGGAAAGAAAATGGGTAAGTCCTACCATAACTTCATCACCTTGGAGCAGTTCTTCCATGGAGAACATGAGCTTTTGACCAAACCATTCTCACCCATGACGATTCGTTTCTTCATTCTCATGGCACACTACCGCTCTACGGTAGATTTCTCCAGTGAGGCATTGGAGGCAGCTGAGAAAGGATTTGCTCGTCTGCAAGAGGCGTACGCACGCCTGATGAAACTCAATCCTGCCGCCAACAGCACAGTGGAAATAGCCGGATTGCGAACAAAATGTGAGGAAGCTATGGATGACGATCTCAATTCACCGATTGTGCTGCAACACCTGTTCGATTCTGCCAAGATAATCAATGCACTTGCCGATGGCAAAGCCACAATCTCTGCAACTGATTTGGACGAGCTCAAACAGGTATGGCGCGACTACGCTATCCAAATCTTGGGACTTCGTCTGGAGGGAGATACCGCTGCTGACAACAGTAGCAGCACCGATGCCTACAAAGGAGCTGTGGATATGCTGCTCAATATGCGGCTGGAAGCCAAACGAAACAAAGATTGGGCTACCTCTGATAAGATCCGTAACGAACTGACAGCGTTGGGATTTAGTATCAAAGATACCAAGGACGGATTTGAGTGGAGTATATAGCATGCTTCAGACACATCTGCATATACGCAACGAATTGGGCGTTTTCGGCGAAGAAACGGCTTGTAATCTGCTGACACAAAAGGGATACACAATCCGCGAACGAAATCTCAAAGTATCTGACAAGGAGATTGACATCGTAGCCGAAAACAACACACATATCGTGTTTGTAGAAGTCAAAACACGTACCGGTGACTATGTACGCAAACCTGAGGAATATGTGAATATAGAGAAGCAGCGAAATATGGCCTATGCAGCAAATGTGTATATCAAACACAATTGTGTAGAAAAGGCCTACAGATTTGATATAATTGGTATATTAGTAGATAGTAAAACACACGAAATCAAAGAGTTAACGCATTTAGAGGACGCGTTTTGTCCACCTATGCGGACAGTAGGAAAAATCACATTTAGTGGTCAAAGCCGTTGGAAAACCAGAGTATCAAGACGTAGATATAGCACAAATTGATGGATTTTAGATACGATGTCATAGTAGTAGGTGCCGGTCATGCCGGAAACGAAGCTGCACATGCTGCGGCACGTATGGGAAGTAAGACGCTTCTCATCACAATGGATATGAACAAAATCGGTCAGATGAGTTGCAATCCTGCCGTAGGAGGAATAGCCAAAGGACAGATAGTCAGAGAGATAGATGCTTTAGGTGGACAGATGGGTATAGTGACCGATCGCTCTGCCATACAGTTTCGTATGCTCAACCGCTCCAAGGGTCCTGCTATGTGGAGTCCTCGTAGCCAAAGCGATAGAAAACGCTTCATCGAAGAGTGGGTGCAAGTACTTTCCTCCACCGATAACCTACAGATATGGCAGGATGTGGTGACCGAACTGATAGTTCATGATGGCATTGTATGTGGCGTGAAAACACTATTGGGTGTAGAGATGCACGCCCAAGCAGTTGTGCTGACTAACGGCACGTTTCTTAATGGTTTGCTACATTTCGGACGAGCACAAATACAAGGAGGTCGAACGAGTGAACCTGCCAGCTACGGACTAACAGAGCAATTGGTGGGATTAGGTTTTCGTTCCGATCGCATGAAAACAGGCACACCGGCACGAATAGACAAACGAAGCATCGATTTTGCACAACTGACAGAGCAACCTGGTGATAGTGATGAGTATCAGTTCTCCTATTTGGATACAGTACATCGTCAACTCAAGCAGATGAGTTGTTGGATTACCTACACCAATCCATCTACACACGATGAATTGCGAAAAGGCTTGCCCGATTCACCACTCTATAATGGTCAGATCAAGAGTATCGGACCACGATATTGTCCCAGTATAGAAACCAAAATCATCACTTTTGCTGACAAAGACCAACATCAGTTATTCCTCGAACCCGAAGGTGTAGATTCCTATGAGTACTATGTCAACGGCTTCTCCTCCTCCCTGCCTTGGCAGGTGCAATTAGCAGCACTCAAGACAGTCAAAGGATTGGAAAATGTGGTCATGTACCGCCCCGGATATGCTATAGAGTACGATTTTTTTGACCCAACCCAATTGTACCATACTCTGGAAACCAAACTGATCAAAAACTTATTCTTCGCCGGTCAAATCAACGGAACAACCGGTTACGAAGAAGCAGCCGGTCAGGGATTGGTCGCAGGTGTGAATGCTCACCTAACTGTGCATGGCGGTTCACCCTTCACATTGGCACGGGATGAGAGTTATATTGGTGTGTTGATAGATGATTTGGTCAACAAGGGTGTGGACGAACCGTACCGTATGTTTACTTCCCGTGCTGAGTACCGTATTCTCCTGCGTCAAGACAATGCCGATGAACGACTCACCGAACGCGCATACCACTTAGGTTTGGCAGATACATATCGGTATAATCTATATACCACAAAACGTGACCGAGAACAGCAACTGATAGCATGGATGCAGCAAACCAATTTCTGTTTGCAGGATATCAATACATGGATGACAGCTCGCTTGTTGCCCACTCTACAGCATGGAGGCAAGATAGCAGATTTGGTTACCCGGCCGGAAATATCAATATCTGAACTTGCTACTATCATTCCGGCACTCAATGAACTGATTTCCGGTTTTGGTACCCGCGCAGCCGAGATAGTAGAGTCGGCTGAAATCAAAATCAAATACAAAGGCTATATCGATCGGGAACGCCTTGCAGCAGACAAACTGCAACGTCTGGATTCCATCCGTATCCCCCATCAGTTTGACTACAACGCCATTCAATCTCTCAGCACGGAAGCACGACAAAAACTAACACGTATTCAACCCGAAAGCATCGGTCAAGCTAGCCGTATTCCGGGCGTGAGTCCCAATGATATCAGTGTACTACTGGTGTTGATGGGTAGATAAAAATAGATAGTGTTCCACGTGGAACATAAATATAAATTCATACTAATATGACAGTACAACAAGTTAAAGGGATGATCCGCAATATCCCTGATTTTCCACAAAAAGGTATTCAGTTTAAGGATATTACCACTGCACTCAAACACCCTCAGTGTTTGCGTTGGATGCGTGATGAAGTGGTTAAATTGTACAGGGACAAGGGTATTACTCAAGTGGTCGGTCTTGAGTCGCGCGGATTTATCATAGGACCTGCGGTGGCTATGGAACTGGGTGCAGGTTTTGTTCCTGAACGTAAGCCCGGCAAACTACCCGCTGAAGTGATTTCTGTATCGTACAACAAAGAGTATGGAACCGACACGGTTCAGTTGCATAAGGATGCACTCAGTCCGGACGATGTGGTTCTCTTGCATGACGATTTGTTAGCCACCGGTGGCACGATGAAAGCTGCCATCGAACTGGTACGCAAATGTGGAGTTAAGAAAGTGTATGTTAATTGTCTCATCGAATTGGATTTCCTGAATGGACGCAAGGAACTGGGTGACGATGTGGAGGTGACAACGCTGATTCACTATTGATACCCCCTTACTATCAACAATACCCTATTTATTGTCTGTGTCTGCCACCAGCGAACATATTAAGACTATCCTTCAGCAACTGCCGGAAGAGCCTGGTGTTTACCAGTATTTCAATGTTTCCGGTGAAGTTATATATGTGGGTAAAGCCAAAAATCTGAAACGTCGCGTCAGTAGTTATTTTCAAAAAGAACATGAGTGGCTCAAGACACGCCAGTTGGTCAAAAACATAGCGGATATCAAATATGTAGTGGTCAACTCAGAGCAGGATGCGTTTTTGCTGGAAAACAACCTCATCAAACAGTATCAACCACACTACAATATCCTACTGAAGGACGGCAAGAGTTATCCCTCTATTTGTATCACGCGTGAGGATTTTCCTCGTATATACAAAACCCGCAAAATCATCAAAGATGTTGGGGACTACTATGGTCCATATAGTTATGGAAACACAGTGGACTTGGTGTTGGAGTTGATACATCACATCTATCCTATCCGTACCTGCAATACAGCGATGACTACAGCAGGTGTGAATGCGGGCAAGTATAAGGCTTGTCTGAAATATCACCTCAAAACCTGCTGCGGAGTCTGTGAGAAATGCGTGAGTGAAAGTGAATACGCTGCGTACATTGCTGCTGCCAAAAAGATTATTCGTGGTGACGCTATGGATGTGGCACGTCAGTTGCAAACCCAAATGCAGTCCGAAGCAGCACAAATGCATTATGAAAAAGCGGCTGAAATCAAGGAAAAACTCGAGCATATTCATAAGTTTTGCAGCAAGACGATTATCACCAATTCATCGGTAAAAAACTTAGATGTATTCGGTTACGAGGAACAGGATCAAAATGTGTATGTGTCGGTGCTGCATGTCCACAATGGAAGTATTGTTCAGGGACAAACTATCGAATATCACAAACAGGTGGAGGAACCTCGTGAAGAATTGTTGGCACACGCTATGGCTGAACTTCGACAGCAAATAGGCAGTGATACACAAGAAGTGCTTGTTCCATTTTTACCCGATGTAATCGACGAAAAATTACACTTTAATATAGCTGTTTCCGGTGATAAGAAACATTTGCTTGATTTGGCTATGCAGAATGTTCGTCAGTATCGCATGGATCGACTGAAACAGAGCGATAAACTCAATCCTAACCAGCGAATGATGCGTGTTTTGACAGGTTTACAACGGCTGCTGCAGTTGAAAGATTTACCCGTTTTCATCGATAGTTTTGACAATTCACATATTCAAGGAAACAACGCTGTGGCTGCCTGTGTGGTTTTTAAGAAAGCCAAACCATCCAAATCAGACTACAAACGTTTTAAGATACAACATGATAATTCCGCCGATGACTATGCGTCCATGCGTGAAATTGTGCGACGTCGGTATCAGGATATTATCGATGAAAACGGAGATTTCCCAAATCTTATCATAGCAGATGGCGGTGAGGCACAAATGAATGCTATTCGTGAGGTAGTGCAACACCAGTTGCAACTAAATATCCCCATAGCTGGACTCAAAAAAGATGCTCACCATAGAACCAACACTTTGCTTTTTGGTTTCCCTCCACAAGAGCTTAGTTTGAAAGTGACGGATGAAGTTTTCCGGTTTTTGGTTCAAATACAAGATGAAGTGCATCGTTTTGCTATTACGTACCATAAATCAACTCGTGCGAAAGCGCAAACACGTAGTCAACTGGATGAAATACAAGGAGTTGGGTCTGTTACAAAACAAAAATTACTCACTACATTCCATTCTATCTCACGAATTAGTTCAGCCACTTTGGACGAACTGATTGATGCGGTTGGAAAACATTATGGTTCAATAGTTTATCGCTATTTTAATAACGATTTATCTCGCTGAGAATTCAATATTTTTAATGAACATGTACAAATACACAATTAAAATCGACTCTGACAATGCTATTTCTCTCTATGATGGCGGAAATGAAGTTGCATGTCATCATGTGTTGGACGTTGTGGAGGATAAGAAGGTATTTGCATTCCATGGGGATATGGGTGCAGGTAAGACCACTTTCATCAAGCAACTCTGTCAAGAGCTCGGTACGAGTGATGTGGTTAATAGTCCCACGTTTGCCATTGTCAATGTGTACGATTTGCCTACCGACTCTCACTATGGAAAAGAGATGTATCATTTTGACTGCTATCGTCTGAAAGATATTCGTGAGGCCATTGACTTTGGAGCAGAGGATTATTTATATTCAGGTAATTTATGTTTCATTGAGTGGCCGGATATTTTAGAACCTCTCTTGCCGGAAGATACAGTACATGTGGAGATTAAGGTTTTAGCGAATGGAGATCGTGAACTTACAATAAAAGATTAGTGATGAAACCCTTAAGCCACATAGTATCGGTTGTGCTTATTGCATTATGTGCTACATGTTGTCTCCATGCAGAGAATGTGGAACATGAGAGTGTTTTGCATCTTAATTATGGGGGAATGTGGCAACAAGATCAGTATCTATCTCCCCTACTCTATCGCGGAATGAAAGTAGGGTTAGGTAACGAATGGTGGCAACCATATAGGACATCCACTCGTTTAGGCAAGACCGGCAAATTAGACAATTGGCAACATCTGGGTAGCGTGAACCTGCAGTTTGCATGGACCTACAATCCTACGTATAGCAACCTCATCTATTCTGTGGGATTGCAAGGTGGATGGGGCACATTCTATACCTGGTCTTTTCGTGATTGCGGTGTGCAAGTGCTGCTGGGGCCTTATGTAGAACTGGACTGCATGCCTAAACGGCATGGAAGTAACGTTAATAAACCCTATTCTGTGGATTTTGCTGCAGACATTATGGCAATGGGAGGAGTTAGCTATAGCTTTCACGGACAGCATACCTCTTACAGATTACGCTATTTGGCTCGAGTTAATCTCATCGGGGTAGATTTTCTTCCCGATTATTGGCAGTCGTACTATGAGATTGCTTCCGACATATCGGGAGACTTGCGTTGCTCTGGTATGTGGAATCATATTACTATTCGTCATAATCTGACCTTAGACTTGCAATTCCCTCACTCTACTTGGCGTGTAGGTGTTGGACACGAATACGTGGGCTATGGAAAGGATATTATGTTCTCTCGCGAACAGGTCTATGTTACAATAGGAACATGCTTCCGGTATCGTGTGCGCCCAAATCATAATCTGACTGAATTTTAACCTATGTTACAACGCCTAAAAATATTGCTTTTGCCTTTGTTGGCTGTTTCTTGTACTCATCATTTTGGAGATGTTGTGGACAATACTCCGGTGGGTAATTTTGATGTTTTATGGAAGACCATAGACACCAAATACTGTTTTGTGGAAGATAAACATGTGGATTGGGATGAAGTTTATGATAGGTATCTTCCTGCGGTTAAGGCACTCAAAGCAACCGATGAGATAGCATTGTTTGACACCCTATCGTCTATGCTTGATTTGCTGGAAGACGGACACGTCAATCTGTACAGTGGTTTTGATGTGTTCAGCAGTTCTAAGTGGTACGAAGGATACCCTAACGACTACAATTGGGGGCTAATACAGTCCAACTATTTGCGTGATTATCGTTCGGTAGGTGGAATGTACTATAATACGATATTTGAGAACGTTGGGTATATCTATTATGGTTCGTTCTCCAATAATTTTTCCTCTGCTAATTTGGCATATATTTTCTCTTCATTCAAGAATTGTAAGGGGCTGATACTGGATGTTCGTCACAACGGAGGTGGTAGTATGGAGAATGCCTATCGATTAGCGTCTGCTTTTTTCAAAGAAGATAAAGTGGTTGGATACTGGCAACACAAATCAGGAGCTGGTCACAACGATTTCTCCCCACTCAAGGAGATGGTGGTGGAGGCAGATGCGATGAAATGCAAATGGCTTCGTCCTGTAGTTGTTTTGTGTGATAGGCATACCTATTCGGCTGCTAATTTCTTCGTTAATGCAATGCGTTATGCACCCAAAGCTATCATCATGGGAGGTACCAGTGGAGGTGGTGGCGGAATGCCCCTCAGTTATGAACTTCCCAACGGATGGATGGTACGTTTTTCCAGTATCAGAATGTTGGATAGTGCCTATGTCAGCATCGAACCTGGTATAGAGCCGGATATTAAACTCACTAATTCTTCCACTGAGATGGACGAAGTAATCATGGCTGCTGTTAGATATATTTATTTTTACTAAAAACATATGATTGAGATTAGAGATTTGCATAAAAGTTTTGGTTCGCTCCATGTGTTGAATGGTGTAAATCTGAACGTTGAAAAGGGTTCCATCGTAGCCATTGTGGGCAAGAGTGGTGCTGGCATGACAACATTGCTTCAAATCATCGGAACACTGGATAAGCCGGACAAAGGACAAGTTGTGATAGACGGTCAGGATGTGTTTCGGTTAGACGAGACATGTTTGGCTAATTTTAGAAACCGACATATCGGCTTTATCTTTCAGTTTCATCAATTATTGCCGGAGTTTACGGCATTGGAGAATGTGATGATGCCGGGTTTGATAGCCGGAATGAAACGCGAAGAATGCAGAGTAAGAGCCGAGAAACTACTTGCCGACTTAGGTTTGGCTGAGCGTATGGCACACAAGCCCTCCGAGTTGTCCGGAGGAGAAAAACAGCGTGTGGCCGCAGCGCGAGCTATGTTTATGTCACCAAGTGTGATTCTTGCCGACGAACCCAGTGGTAGCTTGGATGAAAGCAACAAGAACGATTTGCATCGTTTGCTGCTGGAAATGCGAGAGAAATTTGGTCATACCATTATTCTCGTAACACATGACAAAGAACTGGCTTCTATTTGTGACCGCGTATTAGAGATAACAGATGGAGTGATTAAATAACTGAATATGAAAACCATTCGATACATATTATATTTGAATAGTTTGTTGCTGTTGGTTGCTTGTGGCACTAAGCATAACTATTTCCCCAACGAGATGGAGCAACAACATGTTGAGATCATCCGATTTGATGAGGCACTGATGAATGTGAATGCAGCCACAGCCACTGAAGACGTGCGTGTGTTGTACGATGAGTATGCGCGTTTTATGCCTACGTTCATGGAAGATATACTGGGTATCCGGTACGATGATACTGCATATTTGGCACAAGCTTTACCTCAGTTTTTGGAAGACACAGTGTATGGTTTTCGGCAGACTAATCAGCGTGCTAAGGAGTTGTTTGCGGACATAGTCCTATTCAAATAGATCTGGATGGAGCTTTCACGCGTGTTCATTACTTATATCCGGATTGGCCATTGCCCACGATATGGTTTTTCATCAGCGGATTTAACGCCTCAGTCATGTTTATGGACAACGATATAGCCGTGGGTGTGGACATGTATCTGGGTAGTGATTACGAGTATTACAACCGTGTGGTCTATGAATACCAGAAACAAAACATGCGCCCCGAGTGTATTGCGATGGATGTTGTCAGTGCATATCTATTCCGCAACGTGGAATATACCAGTATGCGTAATAGGTTGATTGATAACATGATATATCGTGGTAAGATTTTGTATGTATTGTCCCTACTCTTCCCCAACGAGCCCGACTATGAAGTGATGGGTTATACCCAAGAACAATGGCAGTGGTGCAAGAAGAACGAATTGGCTATTTGGAATCGTATGATGGAAAAGAAAGACTTATTTAAGACAGAAAGCAAAATACTCACTTCCTATCTGAATGATGGTCCGTTTACGGCTGAAGTTTCGCAGGATGCTCCTGCCCGATTGGGTACATGGGTGGGATGGCAGATAACGCAAAGTTATATGCAGCATAATCCCGAAGTAACGATACAACAACTGTTGGAAGACGGTGATGCACAAACGATACTGGAAAACAGCTATTACAAACCTTAAATGAACGAACAGATTTTGTACTATGAATAGAGAAGATTTTCCCATACTGAAAGAGGTGGTTTATAATCATCCACTTGTCTATCTTGATAATGCCGCCACTACGCAAAAACCCCAGTGTGTCATAGATGCTCTGACGGAGGCTTATACCCATTGGAATGCCAATATCCATCGTGGGGTGCACCATTTGAGTCAGGTGGCAACAGCCAAACACGAGCAGGCACGTCAAATAGTGGCAGACTATTTAGGAGCCGCGAGCGCCAAGGAGATAGTGTTTACCAAGGGCACAACGGATAGCATCAATATGCTTGCTTTCTCGTTCGGAGAAGCGTTTGTGCATGAGGGGGATGAGATAGTGGTATCCCAGTTGGAGCATCACTCCAACATCGTTCCTTGGCAAATGTTGTGTGAGCGTAAAGGAGCTGTTTTGAAAGTTATCCCGCTGCGAGAAGACTTATCGTTGGACATAGAAGCTTTCAAAGCCCTTTTGTCACCTAAAACCAAATTGGTCAGTGTGGCACAAGTGAGCAATGTGTTGGGAATCATTATGCCTGTCAAAGACATCATTGAGATAGCGCATACCGCCCATGTTCCTGTGTGCGTAGATGGGGCTCAGAGTGCAGCGCATTTGCAGGTGGATGTCCGAGATATGGATTGCGATTTTTATGTATGTTCGGCACACAAGATGTATGGTCCTACGGGGATAGGTGTTCTCTATGGCAAGCAACATTGGTTGGAGCAGTTGCCGCCGGCTGAAGGGGGTGGGGAGATGATAGAGCATGTGCATTGGGACAAAACGACATACAACACCCTCCCATATAAATTCGAAGCAGGAACGCCTGATTTCGTAGGCAGTTATGCTACTGCTGTTGCGCTGCAATACATCAACCACCTTTCCCGTACCAAGATAGCCGATTACGAGGATAGTTTGACTACCTATCTGGAGCAACAATTGTCATCCATTGAAGGAGTTCGCATTTACGCTATGGGATTAAAAAAGGCTGGAGTGGTTAGTTTCAATGTCTTTCACAACAATACCATCATTCACCCCTTTGATCTGGGTACGCTACTTGATCGTCAGGGAGTAGCTGTTCGTACCGGACATCATTGTGCGGAACCTTTGATTGATTATTTAGGCATTCCCGGAACAGTACGGGCATCGGTAGCGCTGTACAATACACGCGAGGAAATCGATGTATTCATCTCAGCGCTAAAACGTGCCATAACGATGCTGAGTTGATGCGCCGGTGGTTGATTATCATGAGTATTCTGGTGTGGGCATGGAGTGGTCATGCCCAGACTTTTCAGATAGTTAGTTACAACGTAGAAAACCTGTTCGATTATACTCACGACACACTGCGCAATGACTATGAATACTTGCCGGATGGCTTACGTCATTGGACTCGTACACGCTATTGGCACAAAACAGAGCAGATAGCTCGTGTGATAGCCAATATAGGCGAATGGAAGACCCCCGACGTGATAGGTTTGTGTGAAGTGGAGAATGACTACTGCGTGCAAGGAGTGTGCAGAAAACTAAAACACGCCAACTATCGATATCTTCACTACGAAAGCGAGGATGAACGAGGGATAGATGTGGCATTGCTCTATCTGCCCAAACGTTTTGTTTTGATTGATTCAGCCGCGTTGTATGTCGATTTAGGGAAAGATAAGACGCGCGATATCTTGTATGCTGCCGGCATTATTCCTTCGGGCGATACCTTACATGTGATGATGTGTCATTTGCCATCTATGTTGGGTGGTGCCAAAGCCTCAGAATGGAAACGAAAGGCAGCAAAGGCTGTTATTCAACGCAAAGTGGATAGTTTGATTTCACACTTTCCGAATGCCAAAATAGTTGTGATGGGAGATATGAATTCCTCCCCACAAGACGATATCCGCGGTTTGCATAACCGAATGACGGAACTACCCGCTCGCGAGGGCTCGCACAAATGGCAAGGTATATGGTCTTATTTAGATCAATTTTATGTATCGCCGGCTATAGATAGCATAGCCGAAGTGCAGATTTATTCCCCGATGTGGCTACTGGAGAGAGATGAGAAGTATTTAAACTACAAACCCCTCCGTACTTTCAATGGTTTTCACTATCAGTACAAGGGGTTTAGTGATCATCTGCCGATTATTCTCAGTTGGTAGTGTTAGGGCAGTGATATGATTCGGTAACTAAGGTAAATGCCGTAGATGATAAGTAGCAACGCGCCATGCCATCGTTTGATTTCGTGGTTCTTGGTGAAATATACAAATGCCATCACAAGCAGGCTACTGAGTGCAACCATGAGTGCATCCAACCATAGTCCATCGTAAGTGGGTAGGGGATGGATGACGGCACCGGTTCCTAAGATGAAAAACACATTGAAGATATTGCTACCAATGACATTTCCCAGAGCCATGTCGGAGTTGTGTTTAGCCGCAGCGATGCAGGATGTGGCGAGTTCGGGAAGTGAAGTTCCGAGAGCAACGATGGTCAGTCCTATGATAGCATCACTCACTCCCATTTGGGTTGCCAAACTGGTGGCAGAATGAACGATTAGTTCTCCGCCTATCATCAGTCCGGCGAGTCCTATACCAATCAGCAATATAGATTTGACAGAAGATATGTCTTTGATAGTGCTGCTCTCATCGGTTGTCGTTTGTTTGGCGCAACGGAAACTGTGCCAAAGGAAAATGCCAAAAAACACCAGTAGCACCCAACCGCCTATACCGGAAATAAATCCATGGGTAAGGTGAAAGTGGCCGAAATCGCCCCATTGCACATTCATGGGACGGGTATAAATGGCAAAAAACAATACGAGCAATCCTGCCAACAGGCTCCACGGAATATCAAACCGACGGGCTTGTAGTTGGCTTTTAACCGGATAAATGAGAGCACTGAGTCCCAAAATAATAAACACATTCAGACTATTGCTCCCCAGTATATTGGTGATGGCTATATCGGTATTGCCCTGCGTGGCAGCGATGATGCTCACCACAAATTCCGGCATGGAGGTTCCAAAGGCAACAACGGTTAGTCCTATCACAAGACTGCTTACGCCATAGCGTTTGGCAATGGCACTGGCACCATTCACCAACCAGTCGGCACCATAAATGAGCAGCACAAATCCGATAATAATAGCCAAAATGGCTACGATGGGGTCAGCTACAAGATTGATTAAAAACTCCATAAGTTATACGTTAAATAAGAAGTGCATAATATCGCCGTCTTGCACCAGGTATTCTTTGCCTTCTATTCCTAGTTTACCGGCTGCGCGACAAGCTGCTTCACCGCCCAGAGTGATATAGTCTTCATACTTAATCACCTCTGCCCGAATGAAACCGCGTTCAAAGTCCGTGTGAATCACTCCTGCACATTGAGGAGCCTTACTACCGGCACGGAATGTCCAAGCACGCACCTCATCACTGCCTGCTGTCAGGAATGTACGAAGGTTCAGCAGGGCATAGGCGGCTTTGATGAGACGGTTGACACCGGATTCTTTTAGACCTATTTCTTCCAAAAACATCTGTCGCTCCTCGTATGTCTCCAATTCAGCTATCTCACTCTCTATCTTGGCTGCCAATACCAATACTTGTGCTTCTTCGTCTTTTACAGCAGCTTTGACGGCTTCCACGTATTTATTACCACTTACTGCCGACGCTTCGTCCACGTTGCATACGTACATCACGGGCTTGTTAGTCAGTAGGAACAATTCCTTGGCTGCCATTTCTTCGTCTTTGTTATCCAACTCCACCGTGCGTGCTGATTTCCCTTGTGAGAGTGCATCGCGGTATTTGTATAGCACACCTAATAGCAATTGTGCCTGCTTGTCCTGACCTGCTTTGGCTTGTTTCTCGGTTTTTTGAATGCGTGCCTCAATGGTTTCTAAGTCTTTGATTTGCAGTTCAGCATCTATAATCTCTTTGTCCCGAACCGGATCCACCGAACCGTCCACGTGCACCACGTTGTCATCGTCGAAGCAACGGAGGACATGTATGATAGCATCTGTTTCGCGGATGTTGGCAAGAAATTTATTGCCCAATCCTTCACCTTGACTGGCTCCTTTTACCAAACCGGCAATATCCACTATTTCAACTGTCGTAGGGATAATACCTCGTTCCGGATGACACAACTCGCCCAATTTGATAAGACGTTCATCCGGCACGGTGATTACGCCCACATTGGGTTCTATGGTGCAGAATGGAAAATTAGCTGATTGAGCTTTGGCAGAACTCAAGCAATTGAATAGTGTTGATTTACCCACATTGGGCAGACCAACTATACCACATTGTAAAGACATACTTCGACTAAATTAACAATTCAAGGTGCAAAGGTACAACAAATTTTCCGAATGGGCAAACGTAGGCAGATTTTTTTGCTCTCTATGTTGCACTTCCAACTTGAATTTAGGTCGGGGCTCTCGAGGGTCTCTCGACACTCTCTCGACAGTCTCTCGACACTTGACACTGTCTTTTCTAAATAACAAGAGGAGATTGCTCTCCCCTTGTTCAAATAATGTTTCTGAATGAAAGTTTATCTCACTTTCTGTCCAATAGCGTTGTAGAGTTCGTTGCCACGGCGAATGAATAACTGATTGTCAATAATCATTTTTTGCACCGTGCATTGTGCATTGTCAATCGTCAACCCTTCAAGATCGGTGTAGCCATCTGTTGCGAACTCGCCGGTGTAAGTCTTAATGGACTTTTGCGATGCATCCGTCACATCCATTGTGTAGGCATATTTGCTGGCTTGATTAAGACCTGTCACCGTAAATTGCCAGCCATTAGTGGTCATCGTAGCAGCAGGCATCGTATGTGCTTCACCACGAGACGGAGCAAAGGCAATTCCTGTCAACTGACCGTTAGCATTGAATTTCAGCGTGCAGAACACAACACCATCTTTGGTAATCTCCAACGAATAACTATCTGCTTGGTCATTGCTTGGCCAAACAAAAGTGGCTTCGGTGGCAGAGGGGGTAACGATAACATCATCACCTGTAACTGTCTTTCCTTCTGCGGATAGGCAAGATACATTCTCCTTGTTAAATAGTTTCCAACCCTTTGCTACTTTGTATTCATCTACAACTTCGCAAGGTACTTGTAGGTAAATATCGTAGTTGTCAAAAGCATTCTCTTGTAGAACAGGAGGTTCTTCCGCATAACAATTGACATAAATTAGACGTTCATCGTTTTGGAAGGCGTATTCATCGATATCTTCCAATTTAGCGCCTAATGTAATCGTTTTGAGGTAACTGCACTCTGCAAAAGCATATTTGCCGATAGTCTCAACACTATTTGGAAGGGCTATCTCTTTGAGGTTCTTGTTGGATAAGCTATAAAAAGCATAATCGCCAATGCGTGTGATACCATCATCCATAATTAGTTTGGTTATTTTGTCGTTGGATAAGTACCACTCAGCAGGGTGGGATATTGTGTAGTCGTACATTTCTCCACTACCTGTGATAATGAGGGTGTCACCGGCTATTTCCCAATACAGGTAATCACCACATTGACCTGCTATCAAGGTATCTATTTGTGCCGTAAACGTGGTGTCTTGTGTTACAACAAACGAGCGTGGATTATCGGTATTGCCATCATTCCATTGTGTAAAGTGGTAGCCCCAATCAGGTGTAACAACCAAGGTACAAGTATCCAAATATCTATAGTATTTTGCACCCTGTACAGAGCCATTTTCCATAGAAGGAATGGTAATGGAATAGGTGTTTTTTGCAAAATAAGCCGTTAATACAGTATTTCGTGTTAATGAGATAGTATGTGGATTATCTTTGCTTCCGTCACTCCATTGCGCAAAATGATAGCCATAATTGGACGTTGCCGAAATGGTAAGATTTGTTTCATATTCATAACTGCCTTTAGTTCCTGTCACACTACCCATAACTGAATCTGCGGTTTGCACATCAAAAGTATAGATGTTTCTCGCAAACACAGCCGTAAACGCGGAGTCCTGCGTAATAACAAACGAGCGTGGATTGTCCGTATTTCCATCACTCCATTGTGTAAAGTGATAACCATAATCGGGTGTAACAACCAAGGTACAAGTATCGCCCTTAATTAGTTTGCCTCCACCTTTTATTGTGCCGTTGAAAGCATAGCAAATTATCATTGCATATTCCTCGGGAAATCCTTGTATATTGGTAAAATTTCTCCATTCATTTGCTTTCTTGTAAGCATCAACCGATCTTGCAGGCACATAGACAGGGATAGATCTTGAAACATTAGCAAAACAATTATAACCACAAGTAGGGGGTGTGACTGCGTGGACACTAATTGCATTTAGATTTTTCATTCCTGTACATAAATATACTGGAATATATTGCACACTATCACCAAATACTAACTCTGTTATTTGTGGTGCACTGCCATAGATATCATAATCACTCTCTTTGTAACAAAACGGAGTTGAATTATAAGCAAAATCGTTACAATGTATAGCATTCCACGTTACGGATTGCAAACTATCACAATCTAAAAATGCCCACTCTCCAATCGTTGTAACAGCATTACCAATGGTTACCGAGGTCAAACCGCCGCAACCAGAAAAAGCCCTATCCCCAATCGTGGTGACAGAGTTTGGAATGGTTATTGAGGTCAAACCGCTGCAATTATAGAAAGCACTCTTCCCAATCGTTGTGACGGAATTGGGAATAACTACCGAGGTTAAACCGCTACAACCATAGAAAACTGAACCTCCAATCATAGTGACAGAAGATGGGATGATGACAGAAGTCAAACCGCTGCAACCATAAAATGCACTACCGCCAATCGTTGTGACGGAGTTAGGAATGGTTACTGAAGTCATACCACTACAACCCTCGAAAGCAGAACCTTCAATCGTCGTGACGGAATTGGGAATAGTTGCAGAAGTCAAACCGCTGCAACCATAGAAAGCATAGTTTCTAATTGTATCGACATCATCAGGAATCACCAAATCTTTTACTTCTACATCATTGATATAGAAATTATGGCTGTATACCATTGGATTAGAATAATTGTTGCTACTATAATAAGACGTTTCAAACTTTATTTTACACCAATCTGCAATTGTGCCGGTATAGTTGGTTCTGATTAACCCACTGCAACGAGCGAAAGCATACTCTCCAATATCTGTGACGGAGTTGCCAATAGTGACCGAAGTCAAACCGCTACAACCTTGAAAGGCAGAATTTCCAATCTTTGTGACTGAATCAGGGATGATAATAGATGTCAAACTGCTACAGCCTTCGAAAGCAGAACTTCCAATCGTGGTGACAGACTTCGATATTGTTACGGAGGTCAAACTACTACAATTAGAAAAAGCATTATCTTCTATCATAACA
>JAGHSR010000073.1 GCA_018065765.1 Candidatus Colicola coprequi | reverse complement strand
CCATACGCAGGGCATCAGATAGCGCTTCCACCGCGAACTTTGACACATTATACCACCCACAATTAGCCAATGTGATTTTACCGGCAATAGAGGCGATGTTGATAATGCGTCCGCTATGTTGATTACGCATCGTAGGCAACACGAGTTGGATTAGTCGTGCCAAGCCAAACACATTGACTTCGAGTTGACGATGTGCCTCTTCGGGGGTAACATTCTCCACGGCACCGAGTGAACCGTAGCCCGCATTATTGATAAGCACGTCTATACGTCCTTGTTCGGAAAGCAAGGTGGAAACGGCAGTTTGTATAGAAGCCTCGTCAGTCATGTCTATTGGGAGGATATGCACACCCAACTCGCAAAGCGGTTTCATACGTTCAACGCGTCTCGCCGCAGCATAGACGATGTGCCCTTGCTCAGCAAGGCATTTGGCAGTTTCATAACCGATTCCGCTACTGCCACCTGTGATTAATATAACTTGTTGCATTATCAAACCCGTTTTTGGTAATGGAAATTGGAGTAATCCTTGTTGTTGCTCTCGTAGTCCTTATCGTTGCGCCTACCCAATTTAGGGAATTTGAATCGCCATCCATGACGCCACCAAACCAACAACAACCAACCAAACAGCATACCTCCCAAGTGAGCAAAATGCGCTACATTGTCCCCTTCGGTTGGCACTAAGCCTGCAAAGAGTTCTATGAGTGCGTACAAAATGACAAATGTGCGTGCGCGCATGGGGATAAGGAAATACAAATAAATCTGTCCGTCTGGAAACAGCCAACCAAAAGCAAACAATACTCCAAAGACTGCGCCACTGGCACCAATGGTAACCAATCTATTGGTAGCAGTTGCTATCGCAGCCGAATCCATGCTGGCTAACATAGGACGAAGCTCCAACGCCCATACACATTCCTGCACAATAGCCGCTCCTATGCCACATACAAGGTAATAAATGAGGAACTTTTTACCGCCCCAACTCTCCTCCAACGTAGGTCCAAAAACCAAAACAGCAAACATGTTGCAGAGTATATGCGACCAATTGGCATGCATAAACATATAGGTCAGTGGTTGCCATATATGAAATCCGGATGCACCTACGAAATGCAATCC
This sequence comes from Candidatus Colicola coprequi, assembly GCA_018065765.1. GTDB lineage: Bacteria > Bacteroidota > Bacteroidia > Bacteroidales > Paludibacteraceae > Colicola > Colicola coprequi. The sequence continues at coordinate 5,795 of JAGHSR010000073.1, read as the reverse complement.
ACATACTCTACTAAGCGAATATCCATAACGTTGCAGCAATACATCCAACAAAAAGAGGATAAAATTCGCTAATAAAAGTTTCTTAGTAATATTCGGTAAGTTCATAAAAAAAGTTGAAAGTTAGAGGTTAGTTATCATTTTTTTCTCTACCTACTCCACTTGCAGTACGAGCCCTTTGAGGTACTCGCCTTCGGGGTGATAGATATTAATCGGATGGTCTTGTGGCTGATGCAGTTGGTGAAGAATACGAACCTTACGTCCCACTTGTGCCGCAGCGGAGAAAACTGCCAAACGGAACATCTCCTTGTCAATGGCCTGCGAGCAGGAGAAGGTAAACAAAATTCCTCCCGAACGAATCTGCTCAATACCCTTGGCATTAAGACGTTGATACCCACGAAGTGCATTTTTGACGGCGTCTCGATGCTTGGCGAAAGCAGGAGGATCAAGGATAATCAAATCGTACTTATCTTTGATGTCACGCATGAACTCAAACGCCTCACATGCGAATGCTTCATGGTTGGTAGCCCTCGAAAAATTGCGTGCCACATTAGCACGTACAAGTTCGATGGCCTTCTCGCTCACATCCACAGAATGGACACTGCGAGCACCTCCACGGAGGGCAAACACAGAAAATCCACCTGTATAGCAGAACATATTGAGGACATCCCGTCCTGCAGCATAACGCTCCAACAAAGCACGGTTCTCGCGCTGGTCTATAAAAAATCCCGTCTTCTGTCCACGCAACCAATCTATGCGAAATGACATGCCATTTTCCATAGACCAAAACCCCTCCCGCGATGCCAACTCAGTTGATGAAACCGACTCAATCAGATACCCCACTTTCTCTCCTGCAACAGAAGCCTTAAATGGCAATGTATCATCGGACTTATAATAGACATTCTTCACCTGAGGAACTACATCCGCAATGGCATTGGCAATCTCTTTGCGTACGTTGTGCATTCCCACAGAGTGTGCTTGCACTACAGCTGTATCCGCATAGACATCCACTACCAGTCCCGGTAGGAAATCTCCCTCTCCATGAACCAAACGAAACGTGTTATTGGATGGGGAAATAAGTCCTAACAAAACACGAACTTGATAGGCGCTGCGAATACGCTCTTTCCAAAAGTTGTCAGGCAGTTCATCCACCCCGAACTCTAACACCCGAACCGCTATCGAGCCAATCTGCCAATGTCCCACGCCCAACGTTTTTCCGTTGGTATCAACCACTTTGACCAACTCGCCTTCTGTAGGTTCAGTAGCCGGATGAGACGCGTCCAAAATAATCTTATGAATAGCACCCGAGAATACCCAAGGATGCTGACGGAGCAAGGACTCCTCTTTATGTGGTTTGAGACAAATAGTAGTCATGTTTTCTTCATTTTCAATCAACTTCAATTCTCTGCTTGCATGCGGGCAGCAAGTACCTGTTGCTGGTGCAACTGCTGGCGTTCCAGATCCTGCAAATGCAGTGCATCCGCTTCTTGTTTCTTGAGCGGCTGTGTCCGCATCAGTTCTTTATAAATGAGAAGCGTAGCCCAAGCATCTGTAGAAGCATATTGCGCCTGCTCTGCAGTAAGATGAGAGTTCTCCCAATTAGTCAGTTGCTGAGCCTTTGATATCTTCTGACCAAAACAAATAGCAAAAATTTTCTGCAACCCCAAATCCAAAATACCGTACCGTCCAACAATAGACTGCAAATCAACACAATTAGCAGGACGAAAATCTTGTCGGCGTCGCAAGCCATTGATATCGTCCTTGAATGCCAAGCCGACCTTACGAATATTCGGATTGGCAAATATGGCAGCCAGCGAAAGCGGCAAACCGATATGGGTTAGGCGAAACAAATAGCACCGCTCTTCGGATGCGATCTGCAACAATGCCGTAGGATAATGTATTCCCCGCGTGAAACTGGGACGCGCCTCAGTATCTACCCCCAGAACCTTCTGCTCCTGCAAATAGGCAACGGCTTCCGGTAATGCTTCCAACGTATCCACCACAATCACCTTCCCACGAAACTGAGCCAAAGGCAATGACTGCACCTGCTCTTTGGCTATCCTATGTATGAACGTATTGCTTTTCATCTACGATTCTCCATTCTCAATTAATCCAGCCTGCAAAGGTACTTATTTTTTCTGACATAGACAAAAAATGTACTAAGATTTGTTCAATTCATTTTTTTTCCTTATCTTTGCAGCGTGAAATGAAAAACTGCATTCCGTCATATTTCAACAACAAACAGAACAGCATTTTGTTGGTTCTCAGCACAACCATTTTTGCAGAACTGTTTATTCTCATCTTCACCCCCTTTCAGTCTCGTCTGTGGGTAGAAAGCGATTGGCAATTTTTAGGGTGGGTATCGCTGGTTGTATTGGTTGCCATGGGTACCATCGCTATCAGTCGCACCATCCTATATCACTACGCAAAAAAACACCAAATCAGTTATGCTCGATACGGTGTGTGGATCTTCACGGAGATTAGCATTATGTCTCTCATTTACACGCTGTTTCCCTTGCTGGTTCTTCCCACCTTTGCCGAGCAGAAAGGACTTGAGTTTTTCCAATTGTTCAAGGAGGCATTTTTGGACACAGCGTTCATTCTGCTGATACCCTACACCATCATGATTCTGCTGTTTGAAGTGCGTGAAAAGAATGCCTATATACAACATATCACCGGCGCTTCGTCGGACTACGCACAGCCTGATATGTACAACTTCTACGACGAAAAGGGCGAACTGAAACTCTCTGCCAAACCGGAAACCATTTACTACATCGAGTCCGCTGACAACTACGTAATCATTCACTATATCAGCACCGGAAAAAAAGAAAAACTGATGATTCGCAATACGCTCAAAAATATCGAATGGCGATTCCGCGACACCCAACTCGTTCGGTGTCATCGGTCCTTTATCGTCAATTTGAGCAAGGTGCAAATCATGCGCCGACAAGAGGGCGATGTGGTGCTTGACTTTGGCGAAGAACGCGTTGCCCCCATCCCCGTCAGCAAAGGATATGGTGAAAAAGTAATCTCTCATTTTGCTAATCGAATAAATCCATCCAATTAAAATGAAAAAACTATTTGTATTAGCCTCAATGGCTCTTTTATCGTTTGCAACTTATGCACAACATGTCACACCACTCAACATTACTATGGTGGAAGTCAGACTGGACACCCTCCGCACTTTCTACGGAGAAGATCTCGCTGCCCTAATGGTTCAATTGCAACATATTGATTTGGACCTCAAAGGGAATGAAGATGCTCTCAAACTAGCCCGCAAGCAGTTCAACGAAGAAAAATCGTACTCTAAGTGCATATCCGATTACGTCAAAGAAGCCAGCAAAGTGCTCAAAACCATAGAAAAAGACAGAAACGATGAACTGAAGGAGTTGAGCGGCTTGCAAGCCATCATCGACAAGCAAACCACTACCGCGCACAAATTGACTCTAATTACACATGACTCCAAACCCAAGTTTGTTGAACATATGAAAAAGGAACGCGGAGAGATTGATACACAAATCAAAAGTATTCGAGAACAACTTGTCTCTCTGGGTAAACAACAAGCACAACTCAAGAAAGTCCAAGACGGATTAGAGATCTTCAATACAGAAATAACCAATAAGGACAATGATCTTAAGTTGAAAGAAGGTCAATTTAAGAGCACGTCGGAAGCTGTAAAAGCTGAAATAAAAAACACAAAAACCGCACTCAAAACTGCTAAAAAACAATGAGACTTATTAACTTGAGCGAAACCCATTCGCTACTCAATCAATACCTAAAAGAGATTCGTAGCACTACGATTCAAAAGGACTCTATGCGCTTTCGCAAAAACATCGAGCGCATCGGACAGATTATGGCATTGGAAGTGAGCAAAAACCTTCAATACCAAATAGAAAACGTGCAAACACCTTTGGGCGTTACCAAGATACCTGTTCTGGCAGACCAAGTCGTGTTAGGCACAATCATGCGCGCCGGATTGCCCCTGCATCAGGGATTTCTCAGTATGTTTGACCAAGCCGAAAACGCTTTTGTCAGTGCCTATCGTCAAAAAAACGCACAGGGAGAATTGGAGATTATCTCTGAATATTTAGCTTCTCCGGCTCTAGATGGGAAAACCCTCCTATTGGTCGATCCCATGTTGGCAACAGGTATGTCCATGGAGATTGCTTACAAGGTATTGCTCAGTCATGGGACACCACAAGCAACCCATCTATGTTGCACAATAGCAACCCCCGCAGCTATTGCGAACCTGACCCAGACCATGCCCGACAATACTACCCTATGGTGCTGCGCCATTGACGAGGGACTGAACGAAAATAAATATATCGTTCCCGGACTGGGCGATGCCGGTGATTTGTGCTTTGGGGATAAATTATAAAACACGATGAGAGTCCTGCTCCGATATTGGAAAACAACAACCATCAGCGGCGTTATCCTTTATGCCAGTTTGGTTAGGACGCCACACTTTGCCCTACCACCCATCGCTCACTCCGACAAATGGGCACACGGGGTAATGTATTTGCTGCTGGGAGCAGTTTGGCTATGGGAATTGTTGCGTAGCAAGAAAACTACAGCCACATCTATCATCGCAGGACTAACTTACCCTATCCTATTCGGAGGTTTGATAGAGATTATGCAGGAGCAGTTCTTTTACCCACGCACAGGGGATTGGAAAGACTGGATAGCTGATATCGTAGGAACATGCACAGGTGTTGCACTCACATACAGAGTATGGCAAATCAAGAAGAACTGACATATTGTATTGCATTGACTTGGCACTATCGCTGGTCTCCCCGCAAGGCACGCGCTTTGCTGGAGAGATACAATAGTTGTCAGGAAGCGTTCTCACACATAGAGGAACAACAAACAGAAGCTCTCGAACACGCAAAACGAGAGGTTGAGTTCATACAAAAGCACCAACTGCGTACTTACTTTTATCGTGACAACGATTATCCCTATCGTTTGGCAGAGTGCCCGGACACACCTATCCTATTGTATGGCAAAGGCAATTTGGAAATCAACAAAGGTAAGTTTGTCTCCATCGTAGGAACACGCAGTGCCACAGATAGGAGCAAGGAATTGACACACCATTTTGTTTTGGAACTGGCTGAACGCGTACCCGATGTGACTATCGTCAGCGGATTGGCATACGGTATTGATGTGGCAGCCCATCGTGCCGCGTTGGACGCCAACATCCCAACCATCATCATTCCGGCGCACGGATTGGATAGAATATACCCTGCCCTACACCGTCCGGTGGCTGTCGCCTCCTTGGAGCGCGGGGGAATACTGACTGAATACACATCAGGCACCGAACCCGAAGCTATGAACTTCGTAGCTCGAAATCGCATCATTGCCGGCTTGAGCGATGCTGTGGTAGTGGTGGAATCCAAAGCGAAAGGCGGTTCACTCATCACAGCTAATATGGCATGCGACTACGCTCGCGAGTTGTTCGCCTTCCCGGGACGACCAAACGATGTAAATTCACAGGGGTGCAACCATCTGATTCGTACACAAAAAGCTACTCTCATCAACAATGCGGACGACTTGGTACAAGCAATGCAATGGGACAACAACTTGCCTAAACCAACGGTTCAAACCGAAATGCAAAACCTGTTTGAAACTCGCACCGAAGAAGAACAAAAAATAATAGAACTGCTACGCCAAGAGGAAGATGGATTGCACATCAATCAGATTGTACAAGAAACCAACATCGCCTATTCACAAGTGTCATCTACCCTCATGATGCTGGAAATCGATGGTTGGGTCAAGAGCCTTCCCGGCGGCATGTATAGAAC
>JAGHSR010000127.1 GCA_018065765.1 Candidatus Colicola coprequi | reverse complement strand
ACCACAGCACGAGTTTGCGGATGTCTGACGGATAAACGCGGTCTCGGTCGTAGTTGGGCAGCACGGTAGCAAAGTAGTTGCGAAGGGCATCGTTGTCAGCTTTTTTGGCATCAATGGATGCAGGTTTCAACTCCTCCTTAGCGCCCAGTTTGGTCAACACTTCGCTTAGAGAGATGTCCTCAGCATCGGTGAACATGCTCACGTCAGCCAAAGACACAATCTTGTCTCGACCGTAAGTGGGCAGACGTTTGCCGTCCAGTAGAGATTCAACGATGAGCATGTTGTTGCCATGACTAACGAGCTTGAATAGTCCGGGTTTGCCGGTGATAGCAAGAATATTTTTAAGCATAATATCTATTTTTTCGAATGACGGTGCAAAGGTAAGAGGTTTTTTTGGAATATGCAAATTTTTTTTAGAACACCCCTTTCGTTTTCAAGGGACAGGTCTCAAAATGAGCAGATGAATAACGGATGAAATCATGGAAACTTTAGTTAATATCGGCTGATTGGTTTTGTTTGTTGCAGCAGTTGCGAAATAGGCGCAGGATTACTTCCATTTGTTCTTCGCGGGTCATGTCGGAGTTATCCACCACGATGGCATCGTCGGCTTGGCGAAGAGGACTTTCCTGACGGTGGGTATCGCGGTAGTCGCGGTCGTTGACGTCAGCCAGCACATCGGCAAAATTAGGATTTTCGCCTTTGGCGCGCAGTTCGTCGTAGCGACGTTGTGCTCTCACTTGGGGCGATGCCGTGAGAAAGAGTTTGAGTTCGGCATGCGGAAAAACGACAGTGCCAATGTCGCGTCCGTCCATGACAACGCCGCCTTGCCGTCCCATTTCTTGTTGTTTGTCAACCAGAAAGCGGCGAACTTGTGGGATGGTGGCTACTACGGAGGCGCGATTGCCCACTTCCAGTGTTCGGATGCTGTCGCCCAAGCCCGTCAGGGGAATATCCTCCAAGTGGTCGAGGTAGTCTTCGTGACTGAGTGAGTAGAGTGCCACGGCGCGATACATGGCGCCTGTGTCGATATAGGTGTAACCCACTTGCTGAGCCAACTGTTTGGCGATGGTGGATTTACCGCATGACGAAAAGCCGTCTATGGCTACTGTGATTGCTTTCATTTGAGCATGGAGTTAATGTCCAAACTGAGGCTCGCCTGATAGGTGAGATTGGATTTGGTGAGTTGGCTGACTGCGAAGCCTACACGGAGCTTGTATATCCTGACACCGGCGCCTACGGCAAAGCCTGCCAAACTGCGCTGGTCAGCGAGGTTCATCTCTGCACGGCGGCGGTGATTGTAGCTGAGTGTTAGGTAAAACTTATCGCTTGGGGGAACGATGTCGAGGCTGAAGATGGTGTGACGAAAGAGCATGTCATACCATTTGATATCCACGGCATCCGTGGTCATGTTGGTTTGCTGATAGCCTAAGTTCCAACGTTGCAGATTGTGGATGGTCAGTCCCAATCGGATGGGGGCATGTTTGAGTCGATAGCTCAGTCCGGCTTCCAAGTTGAGGGGTAGGGACTCGCGGTGTTGCCCTCCCACTTCGTTGTAAAAACCGCTGAGTTGCCAACCTACATTGCGCAACGCTAACCCCATATGCAGGGTGCTGTCGTGTGTGTGGAAATGCGCTCCTACATCGGCTCCGAGTGCAAAGGCGGTATATTGTTCGTAGATCGAATAGACGGGTTTGAGGGTGACACCGACGGTGAATTGTTCGCCCAATTGGCGGGCGTACATGGCTTGGATGACGATGTCTTTGGCTGTGAACGTTCCTCCGGTGAGCGTGCCTGTCTCGTCAGCGTATGGCATACGGCCATAGTCTAAGTAGTGCAGCCCGATGGCAAAGTAGTTGGGTTTGTCGGTTGCTTGGTCGAAACCTTTCTCAAAGGACGCTCTGCCGAAGTTATGCCCATAGAGGACACTGCCGAACATCGTTCCCGGCATGAGATAGGCGTAGTTGAGTTGTAGCACCTTGTCAGTGCTGCCGCAGAGTAGAGCGGGATTCATCATTGCCATACTGAGTTCGCCGTCCTGTATGGCAACGTTGTCGCCGCCTAAAGCGCTAAGTCGAGAAGAAACGGGCAGACTGAGAAAACTGTATAACCCGCTACCCGCCCCACGCAATTGGGCTGTGAGGGGGGTACTCAAGCCAAGCAAAGCGATTACTAATATGCTACAAAAGAGCCGTTTCATAAAATATCGTGCAAAGATATGAGTTTTTTTTGGAATGTGCAAAAATTATTCTGTATATACAAAAAAAAGTCTCCACGAGGAGACCTTTTTCGTTGGTTAGGCTGATTACTTACGAATACCCAACTCCTTGATGATAGCACGGTAGCGCTCGATGTCTTTAGCCTTCAGGTAGTCCAACATACGGCGACGTTTACCAACGAGGTTGGTCAGTGCGCGTTCGGTACCGAAGTCTTTGCGATTGAGCTTAAGGTGCTCGGTAAGGTGGTTGATACGGAATGTGAACAGAGCGATTTGGCTCTCTGCTGAACCGGTGTTCTTAGCTTCTTTGCCATATTGAGCAAAGAGTTCAGCCTTTTTTTCAGATGTCAAGTACATGACTGATAAAAATATTTAGTTAAACAATCACAACCAATGCAGCATGCTTGCATGACAACATCGTTGCATTTTCGTCATCGCAAACCCCACCGTGTGCGGCAGGTGTTTACGAAATCGGCTGCAAAGGTACAGCGATTTTTTGAACTATGCAAATGTTTTTGGCAAAAAAATTGAAATTGTAGTCGACACTCTCCCGACAGTCTCTCGACACTTGACAGGGGGATGCGTGCCAAGATTTTAGCTACAAGATAACTTTTATATTC
>JAGHSR010000007.1 GCA_018065765.1 Candidatus Colicola coprequi | reverse complement strand
CGATTGGAGAGGGTGCTTACATTGGTTGCAACGGTTTGACCTCTGTCACCATTCCAAATTCCGTCACAACGATTGGGAATGATGCTTTCAATAATTGCAGTAGTTTGACCTCGGTAACGATTGGCAATTCCGTTACAACGATTGGAAATTATGCTTTCTGTGATTGCAGCGGTTTGACCTCAGTGACTATTCCCAATTCTGTCACAACGATTGGCAATAGGGCTTTCCAGTATTGCAGAGGTTTGACCTCTGTTACTTGTTATGCCATAGTTCCTCCATCTTGTGGAGATGATTGTTTTTATGGAGTTAACCATACTTTTCCTCTCTACGTACCTACTGAGTCTATTAAAGCGTATAAGATAGCTGACGAATGGAAGGATTATCGCGTTGTAACAGACAAACCCGCTGTCCCCCGCCTTCTGGATACGGAAATTTTGTATGCCGATACGTTGCAACACGCTCTGGAGGCTAAAGGTTTTTGGTTAACGCCCAATTGCAGTAAGTATAGTATTTATATGGCCGGCATTTGGAGTGGTTGCTATTGTTATGCACTGATTATGAAGTATGACTCCGTACATGCAATCGGCGCGAGCATAAATGTAACCGGACAGAAATTGGATTCTATCTATCGGTATTTCTATGATGACATAAAGGCGCAATTCCCCAATGCCATATACCGCCAGTTGTCTAATGGTGATACGATTTTTGACTATTGGATCGATAGTCCCTATGACAGAGCGCATGCGATGGTTGAGTTGTATCGCATACAGATGAAAACTGGCAAGTTAGGCTTCCGCAAGAAGACAACTGCGGTGATGTGCGAAGTGTGGAATGGGGATGCATATCAAACCCTTTCCGGCAAGACACTATCTGTACCTGATAATACATCTCTCCGGTTGAAGAAGGTACGGCGTTTTATACATTGGCTGTCAGCAGTTTTCCTCGTAATCTGTTTGTCAGTGAGCATTGCCCAAAAGAAAGAGGAAGGGTCCCAAAATGCAGAATGAAGAATGAAGAATGTGAAATACTGAATGCTGATTGCAGTCGCACAGCGCCTAAAGAACTATCCAAGATGTGTGAATCTACATTGACAAAACGGCAGCCAGACTAGTATCATTAAGGAATCACTAAGGTTCACTACGGAAAAATCAGACAATTACAGGGAGATGTTATCAAGAATGGAGAGTGAAAGGGGAGATCCAATTGGCATATTTTCGAGCGGTGACATGCCGAGCGATTAAAGCGTCGGTTAAATCATTTTGCGCTTTCATGAGCAAACTTTGGGCTGTCATGAGGTCGGTAATATTAGCCATTCCTGCCCGATAATTGACCTCTTGCAGTCGATAGTATTCTTTGGCTTTGTCGAGTGCTTTTTGGCACTCAATGACCAGCCATTGCGATTCCAGCATTTGGTCGTAGAGTTGTTGTGTGCGGAGGCTGAGTTTTTGATTTAGTTCATCCTGTTCCAGTTGAACCTCATCCACATGCAAATCATGCTCACGCAGTTTATGTCCTGTTGCCCACCATTGCGAGATGGGCACAGTAACCGTGACAAACACAGCACCATTTCCCTTTTCACGTCCTAAGTCGTTACGCAAAACATTGGTTTGCAGTTTGCCATACCCATAATTAGCCCCTACAGCGATTTGTGGCAGCGCATCAGCAAGCACCATCTGCCTTTCTAATTTGGCGGCCTGCACTTGAAGGTCCAGGAGTTGCGACTCGGGGGAGCCCCCCGACCCCCAGAAGGGGGAGGGAGAATGGAGAGAGGTGCCTTCTGCATTTTGCATTTTGCATTCTCCATTCTCATTTCTCCATTCTCCATTTTGCATTTTGCATTTTGCATTTTGCATTCTCCATTCTCCATTCTCAACGCCGATACTATCTACTCCTATACTTTGCGCTAGGGCTCTACGAGCAAGTCTCAGCCCATTGTGAAGTTGCACTTGCAGGCGATGGAGCTCCTCTTGTTTGAGTTCAACCTGCATAAGCTCTGTATTGAGAGCCAATCCCGCTTCGACAGCCTTGGATAAAGTGCGATAGATGGTGTCCATCAAGGAGATGGACTGAATAAGTGTCTGCTGTTTTTCTTCCAGTCCCACAATCAGCCAATAGCTCTCTTCCACATCCATCAGCACATCTCGTGCAGTAATATCCCGTTGCAACTGCGCTGCCTCCACACCAACCTGCGCCAATCGGTTGCCTGCTACAATCTTACCCCCCATGAAGACGGGTTGTATGGCCGTTACACCGACATGGTAACCATATTGAAAAAGCGCCAGCGTATTGTCCAAACCAAGAGCCGCACCATAATTGCCGTAGAGGGTAGTTAGTACGTCTCGTGCGTTGGCATTAGCGACATCGTCAATTCCCAATTCCACCAACGGATACAGGCTGTGATACCCCATTGCGGTGGCTTTGACCTGTGGGAAATAGTTAGTAAACGCATTAGCCTTCACCTGTTTGGCTTTTTCGACTTGTATATCCGCTTTTCGAAGAGCAGCATTATTCATTCGAGCCAGTGACAGGCAAGAGTCCAAAGTCAATGTTTGAGCCTGCGCCATAGAAGGCAAAAGGCAAAAGGCGAAAGGCAGAATGGAGAGGACCCTATCCCCGACCCTTTCCCTCATAGGGCAAGGGAGAGATTTGTGATTTGTTATTTGTGATTTGTGATTGGTGATTGGTGATTGGTGATTTTTTTCTGTTAGAGCAAACATTTTCCAATACAAGACCGGCAAGATTGTGACGGTGAAAGGCAGGGTAAAGATAGCACCAAAACATATGACCACTCCCATCGGCATCCACAGACTGGTGTGCGCAATAATCATAGGCAACACGCCGAGAGCAGTGGTTGCGGTGGTGAGGAAGACCGGTCGCATACGTCTCAATCCTGCTTCGAAGGCTGCATCACGTGCAGAAAAATGTTTGGTTTTGCGCAGTTCTTCGGCATACTCATACATCATGATGGCATTGCGAACGATGATACCGATGAGCGACACGCACCCCAAGACAGCGGTAATAGAGGTGTCAAGTTGGAAGATCCACAACCCCAAGAAAGCCCCCAAAATCGTCAGCAGTGCACTGGATAGTGCCAGCAACGAGAGCGAGACTTTGCCGAAATGGTAGAGCATCAGAACAAACATCACGAGTAGTGCAGCCACGATAGACCACAGTATTTCCGGTACGATTTGGCCGTTGATAGCACTCAGTCCGCCGTACGTGATTTGGCATGGTAGTTTTTCGGAAGACCAGAGTTCGTCTATCCAATGTTTGATTTTCTTTTCCGCCTTGACTTGGCTGGTATGTCCTCGCAAGTCGCAACCCACTGTGATAGTGCGTATGCCGTTGCGTCGGTTGATAGTAGCGTGATGCCATGCCGGCTGTATATCGGCTATTTGACGAAGAGGTACCCAGACGCCCGGGTAGGCAGTAGGGATAGGCAAATCGCTGAGTTGTTCGGCGGTCAGATCACTCCCCTCTTCGGTATAAAGCATGACGGGAATATTATAGTCCTTCTCCCACACAGTGGTCAATTGGATGCCATTGGTAACAGTGTGCAGGTAGAGAGATAACATGGTTTCCGTTACTCCCAGTCGTGTCGCTTCTTCGGGATGGAGTGTGATGCACCACTGATTGCTATATTCGTCGTAATCGGAGTGCACCCACTGCAATTCGCTCTGCGTTGCCATAAACTGCTTGAGTGAATCCACATAGACCATCATCGCGTCTAAATCATCTCCTTGGAACCGCACCTCCAGAGGGTTCTTGGCTGCTTGGTAATCCATCTGTTTAAATCGGAGGTAGGCATTGGGGAAATAATTTTCATAGTGTTGTGAGAACTCCTTGAGCACTTGTGTGGTAGCGTTTGCCCCGCCGGTATTGACAATGAACTGTGCGTAATTAGGTTTTGCCATTTGCGGTGTGTAGGTAGCGTGGAAGCGTGGGCTTGCTTGTCCGACGAAGGATGTCACCGAGACGATACGTTCATCGTTTACGAGGATACGCGCCATTGAGTCAGCCACCAAAGCCGTCTGCTGAATGGTCGAACCTTCCTGCAGGTGGATTTCGACAGCAAAGCACTCCCGTTCAGCCTTGGGTAATAATTGCATTGGGCAACGGCGCATGAGCGCTATCCCTGCTGTCAAGGCAAACGCAATCATCAGATAGACAATCCACGGATGGCTGAAGCACGCACTGAGGCAACGTTTGTATAGATATTGTAGTTTTTCGAAGAAATGATATTGTCCCCGCTCAAAGCGGTTCATCTCTTCCGGTTTGCGCAATCGGATAAATTGCGTTGATAAATATGGAGTTACCCAAGCCGCGTAGAAGATACTGGCGGTAAGTGCGAAGAGGACAGCGAAAGGAAACAGGCGCACAAATTCGCCCAAAGGTCCGGTGATGATTTTGGTCATTGGGAAGAACATGCCCGAGATGGCGCATGTAGCGAGAGCCATCGGTACGAAGAGTTGTTTGGTGCTGACGGCGGCGCTATACCATCGGCTATGTCCTTTTTCCAAGAGGTTTTGGTAGCCATCAATCACGATAACCGAGTCATCCACAATCATTCCCAAGACAAAGATGAGTGCAGCGAGTGTGACGGTGTTAAGTTCAATGCCGGTCAAGTACATCAGTCCTATGCAGATTGCCGTACAAACAGGCACTCCCGTAGATGCGACCAGTGCGGTACGGATAGGGAACAGCAACAGCATGACCAAGATGACCACGATGATGGAAATCAGTATATCTCTCAGGAACGAGTGGACGGACATTCGCACCACTTTGGGTTGGTCGGTGATACGGTGAAAATGTATATCCTGCGGCAAATCCTCTCGAACTTTATTAACAATCTCATCCACATCTTCCCCAAAAGCGACGATGTTGTTCCCGGGCACCATTTCCATATTGACGACGAGGCAGCTATTCCGTGCGTTTTCGTAGAAATCGACCCATTTATCGCTTTGTTGGTATTGTCGTGAGATTGTGGCGATATCTTTGAG
>JAGHSR010000045.1 GCA_018065765.1 Candidatus Colicola coprequi | reverse complement strand
GGATATTCTTGCTGGCACGTATGTTTCTCACACCCGTCACTATTTCTTTCAATTCCTCCATTTGTGCGAGTAGTTGTTTGTTGCCGTTGAGGTTATCGTTTTCGTTTTCGTTTTCGTTTTCGTTATCGTTCCCGTTATCGTTTTCGTTATCGTTTATCGTCGCATACATAATGCTCTCACCCTGTTTCCTTTCTTCCAGATTTTGCCACAATTCTTCGGTGATGAATGGCATGAAGGGGTGGAGTAGGCGAAGCAGTTGGTCAAAAAATCCCAAGGTAGCCTCGTAGGTCACACGGTCAATAGGTTGTTGGTAGGCAGGTTTTATCATTTCCAAATACCACCCCGAGAACTCGTCGGTATAGAGTTTGTAGATAGCCATCAGGGCTTCGCTCAGACGGTATTTCTGCAATAGGTCTGCCACTTCTGCTCCGGCGACTTTCAGTGTTTGACTGAACCATCGCGTGGCGGTTTTACTGGTTTCGGCTTGGGCTATGTCTTGCACATCCAATCCTTTCACCATACGGAAGCAGTTCCATATCTTGTTGCAGAAGTTTCTTCCTTGTTCGCACAGACTGTCATCATACAGAATATCGTTCCCGGCAGGGGCACTCAACAATATACCCATGCGGACGCCATCAGCACCGTAACGCTCTATCAGGTCTAACGGATCAGGACTGTTGCCCAGCGATTTAGACATTTTTCGACCTAATTTATCGCGAACAATTCCCGTGAAATATACGTGACGGAACGGCATGTTATCCATGTACTCGTAGCCTGCCATAATCATGCGGGCTACCCAAAAGAATATGATATCCGGACCGGTAACCAGGTCTGCCGTCGGGTAGTAATATCTCAACTGCTCATTTTGCATTTTGCATTTTGCATTTTGCATTTTGCATTTTGCATTTTGCATTTTGCATTTTGCATTTTGCATTCTGAAATCGCCTATCTCACTGCCATCGTTTAGGAACAGACTGATAGGCCACAGCCAACTCGAGAACCAGGTATCCAATGCACCTTCGTCCTGCACATAATTACCCTCCGGTTTGGTCTCGCTGACTACAATCTTGTCGTTAGGATAATCTTCCAATCCGGTCTTGGCAAGCAGGTCTGCATCGTAGTAGGCAGGTATGCGATGTCCCCACCATAATTGGCGACTGATACACCAGTCTTTGATGTTCTCCAGCCAATTGCGGTAGGTGTTTTTGTATTTGGCGGGATAGAACGCTATGTCGTCGTTCATGACGGGCGGAAGGGCTATGTCTGCAAAGTGCTGCATCCGAATGAACCACTGCAAACTCAGTCGCGGCTCAATAGGCACATTCGTGCGCTCGGAATAACCCACTTTGTTGTCATAGTCCTCTATTTTCTCCACAAGGTCCATGCCCTTCAGGTCTTCCACTATCTGCTTACGGCAATCGAAGCGGTCCATGCCGTGGTACTTCTGAACATTGCCCCTAAGCTCATCTTCCACAGTGTCCATGTTCAAATGTGCATCCGCTGTGAAAATGTCTATCGTCTTCAGATTGTATTTTTGTCCGAGAGCATAGTCGTTCACGTCGTGGGCGGGAGTCACTTTTAGGCAACCGGTACCAAAACCGATTTCCACATAACGGTCTTCGATGATAGGTATCTCACGACCTACACCGGGCACAATCACTTTCTTGCCTTTGAGCCATTGGTTCTTCTCCTCTTTGGGGTTGATGCACACGGCTATATCGCCAAAGATAGTCTCTGGACGGGTGGTGGCTACTACGGCATAGTCAGCGCCCGTCTCGGGGTTCTTACTGCCGTCAGCAGTCTTGTATTTGAGATAGTAGAATTTCGAGTGCTCATCGTGGTAGATGACCTCCTCGTCGCTGAGTGCAGTTTGACGCTCGGGGTCCCAGTTTACCATACGCAATCCGCGATAAATGAGCCCTTTCTTGTATAGATCACAGAATACTTTGATGACGGCTTTTGAACGGCTTTCATCCATGGTAAAAGCAGTTCTGTCCCAGTCGCAGGAGCAACCGAGTTTGCGAAGCTGTTTCAGAATTATCCCCCCATGTTCATCGGTCCAAGCCCAGGCATGCTTGAGAAATTCCTCACGGGTCAAATCGCTCTTTTGTATGCCTTGTTCTTTCAGACGTTTGATTACTTTGGCTTCGGTAGCGATGGAAGCGTGGTCTGTACCGGGAACCCAGCAGGCGTTCTTGCCTTCGAGACGGGCACGACGAACCAGCACATCCTGAATTGTCTCATTCAGCACATGCCCCATGTGCAGTACGCCGGTCACGTTTGGAGGAGGAATCACCACCGTGAAAGGTTCGCGCCCATCGGGCTCTGAGTGAAACAACTTGTTGTCCAGCCAGTACTGATACCATCTGGCTTCAATGTCTGTAGGATTGTACTTTGATTCCATATATTATATAGTGTTGTTTACGATGTATGTTATTTACAATATGTGTTGTTTACAATTGTG
>JAGHSR010000101.1 GCA_018065765.1 Candidatus Colicola coprequi | reverse complement strand
GCAAAGGTACTGCCTTTTTTTGAACTGGCAAAATTTATTTGATGTTTTATGCAAAAAACCTTGTAACTTACTGATTATCAATAGTGCATTATTTACGTTGTCGAACTGCCTCGTAAATCATAATGCCAGCAGCCACAGAAACATTAAGGCTTTCGATAGTTCCGGACATAGGAATACGCACCTTTTCTGTGCAAAGATGGAGGTTTTCCTCATATATACCTTTGTCCTCACTACCCATAATGATAGCTGTAGGCAATGTCATATCCGACTCCGTATAGTCGTGTGTGGCGTGTTCGGTAGCCGCAATGATATTTAGTCCTGAATCTCTAAGGTATCGAATAGCATTTTGGAGATTATCTACTTTGCAAATAGGAAGCTTGTACAAAGCCCCCGCAGATGTCTTGACAGCATCACCATTGATAGCAGCACTTCCGCGCGTACCTATGATTAAAGCGTGAGCGCCTGCGCACGCACATGTACGTGCGATAGCACCGAAATTGCGAACATCAGTCACGCCATCCAATATCATCAGGAGTGGCGTTTTGCCCTCGTCAAACAAATTTGCAACAAGATCTTCTATATTGTAAAACTCAATCGGAGAAAGAAAAGCAATGACACCTTGGTGGTTCTTGTCGGTAAACTGATTGAGCTTTTCAGCCGGGACACGTTGAACGATAGATGATGTGAGTCCCTTATCTGTAAGTTTATCCATCAACTCGCGTCCGATAGCTGATGACATATCCCGACGAATAAGAATTTTATCCAGCGTTTTACCCGCATCCACAGCTTCCATAACTGCACGAATACCAAAAATCATCTCCTTTTCCGGAGGACGACGTGTCTCGTATTGCGTGGGTTGTGATTGGTGTTTTGTGTCACGTGAACCGCGATGGGCGGATTGCGTGTTGCGACGCGTGTCACGTGTGTCGTAGGAGAAGGGTGTATCTTGCTTATAGAACATAGTAAAAAATAATCAAATCAATATAACAACCAATTGAGGAACTGGTCGGGATCGGTAGTGAATGCACAAGGTGAAGAGATAGATTGCCCATGTGAATCCAATTGGATATAATAAGGCTGTGCATTGGAACCATACTGCTCACGTTGTATGCGTGAGTTGCGCTCTCCTATTGTTTCTGAGGCATCTGAAGTCAACTGACGTCCATCTACATAGAGTGTAATCACCACATAGTGATTCATTCGTTCCTCCACCCGTTCATCACTCAGCACCCACGACTCCATCTTACGGCAATTGACACAACCATACCCTGTAAAATTAAGTAGTACAGGCATATCATGTTCGCGGGCATACCGCAGTCCTTCCTCGTAGTCCTCAAACACTGCTTGTTGTAGTGAGTTGACGGTGGATTCTGCAGGAGGGGCAAACGCAGCAATAGCTTTGACAGGTGCCCCCCATAGTCCGGGGATAAGATAGGCTGTGAATGCCCAACTGATAATAGCCAAGACCTTACCTACCCAACTCTTGCGAATCAGATAAATGCCCAATCCAAGGAAACACCCTATCCAAATGGCAATGAAGAGCCAACGAGGCAGGATTCCCCACCCATACGCCATATCAGCCACGCTAAGGAACTTAAACGATAGGGCTAATTCAAGGAAAGCCAACGTCACTTTGAACGACTGCATCCAGCTGCCGGACTTAGGCAGATTTTGCATCCAAGTTGGGAACATAGCAAACAACGCAAAAGGAAATGCCAAAGCGATAGCGAACCCCAACATACCCAACGTAGGTGCTAATAATGAGCGTCCTGCTGCCTCAACAAGCAGAGTGCCGATGATTGGGCCCGTGCACGAAAAAGAAACTATAACCAATGTAAACGCCATCAGCAGAATGCTGAGGAATCCGGTTGTCTTGCGAGCCTGCCCATCCAAAGCGGTAGACCAACTATCAGGCAAAGTGATCTCAAACAGTCCGAAGAAACTCAGAGCAAACACGACCAATAGTGCGAAGAAGAAGAGATTAACAACCGCATTGGTAGCCAATTCGTTGAGAGCAGAAGCCCCAAATAACAAGGTAACCAGCAATCCAAGCCCCACATAGATAACGATAATGGATAAACCGTAGATGATTGCATCACGAGCGCCACCACCTCGCTTGAGGAAAAAACTGACTGTCATTGGAATGATTGGCCAAACGCAGGGCGTAAAGATAGCCAACAGACCGCCCAAAAGCCCAAAAAGGAAAATAAGCCACAGATTGGTTCCTTGGGGCTGTTGAGTTGTGGAAGCGGGGGCGATAGTATTAGTAGATACATCCTCATAACACCATTCCTCGGGAGCAGTACACATCATATCGTTGCACGCGTTGAAACGGATGGATGGAGCATGCCCGTCTATCATAGCCAAACGCTGCCGATAAGTACCATAATACTCCATCTCCACGACAGCTTCAACACCTTCGATTTCAAAAATAGCCATTCCCCACCCTTCATCAATGGTGGCAGTAACATCTATGCTATCGCCCACAACCTCACCGGACCAATGAACAGGAGCGACAATCTGAGCTGATGATGCAAGTGCAACAAGGGCGCATAAGAAGAGAGAGAAAATGCGTTTATAGACTTTCATATGTATTATTAGAACCAACTTTTACAATTCGTTAACATCAGAAGGCATACGCCAATCGCCGCGTGGAGAGAGGCTGACGGGCACAATCTTGGGGCCATCAGGCAGGCACGAGCGTTTGAACTGCTGCATATAGAAACGATGCATAAAGACAGACAACCAATGATCGATTTGCTCAGTCGTATATTGATCCTCAAATGCCAAAGACGCCATGTAGGCTATTTTCTCACGTGTAAAACCATAGCGCAAGAAATAATAGATGAAGAAGTCATGCAGTTCGTATGGTCCCACCTTGTCTTCGGTAATCTGCGCTATATCGCCATTCTCATCCGGAGGTAGGAGTTCTGGAGAAACAGGAGTAGCCACAATATCCATGAGGATGGCACGTGTTTGCTCACCAAATAAGTTCGCAGCCATATAACGCACCATATAACGCACCAAAGTTTTGGGCACTCCGGCATTGATGCCATACATAGACATGTGGTCGCCACAGTAGGTTGCCCATCCAAGGGCAAGCTCACTCAAATCGCCTGTGCCAAGAACAATCCCGTTGTACTTGTTGGCCATATCCATCAGCACCAACGTGCGTATGCGCGCTTGGGCGTTCTCGTAGGTGATATCGTGCACGGCAGGGTCATGGTTGATGTCACTAAAGTGCTGGTTGACCATATCTGCAATAGGTATTTCGTGGATTGATACACCCAACTGTTCCATGAGACGTATAGCATTGTTGTGAGTATGATCGCTCGTACCAAAACCCGGCATGGTGACACCGATGATACGTTCACGACCATAGTTCAGTTGGTCGGCTGTTTGTACAGCGACCAGCAATGCCAAAGTCGAATCTAACCCTCCGGATACACCGATGACAATAGACTCAGCACGTGTATGCTCCCAACGGCGTGCCAGTGCACTGGTTTGGATAGCGAAGACATCGGAACAATAGTCATCCTCATTGGCTTTAGTTGGCAAAAAAGGCGTGGGTGAGAATGTACGATGTACAGGTTCTGTAGAATTCTGTTCTGCCTCAATAGGCGCCACATTGATTTTGCGGAAATGTCCACGCTGATCTTTGGTGAAGTTGGTATTACGTTGTCGGTCTGTGCGCAAACGTTCCACATCTATTTCAGAAATAATCAAACTGGATTCACGCTGAAAGCGATCGCCCATCTCCAGCAGGTCACCGTTCTCGGCAATATAGGTAGAACCGGAATAAACCACATCGGTCGTAGATTCGCCCACACCGGAAGAGGTATATACATAGCCGCAGTGGACGCGAGCCGACTGCTGGGTAATCATCTGACGACGAAAAGCATGTTTGCCGGTGACACAATTGGATGACGAGAGATTGAATATAATCTCTGCACCCTGTATTGCCAGTTGCGTAGAAGGAGGCAGGGGACTCCACAAATCTTCACATATCTCTATACCAAAGCAGTAGTGGCGTGTCATAAATAGCAAGTCCGGACCAAACGGCACATCGCCATTCCATAGTTCTACAGAAGGAATTTGTGGGCGGAACGATTCGTCCACAGTGCAACGACCGGAAGTGAACCAACGTTTCTCGTAAAACTCACCGGTATTAGGCAGATTGATTTTGGGAACCACGCCAACCACATCACCATCGGTCAGAACAAAAGCGCAGTTGTAAAGGTTATTATCCACCTTAAGTGGCGCCCCCACAAGCACGATAATTGGCTTCCCGCGCGTGTAAGCGCATATCTGCTCCAGGGATTGCATGGCGTTTTGCTGCAGAGCCTTCGTAAAAAACAAATCTGCACAAGAGTAGCCGGTAATAGACAGTTCAGGGAAACACAACAC
Source organism: Candidatus Colicola coprequi (assembly GCA_018065765.1). Taxonomy (GTDB): domain Bacteria; phylum Bacteroidota; class Bacteroidia; order Bacteroidales; family Paludibacteraceae; genus Colicola; species Colicola coprequi. The sequence goes on along the minus strand of JAGHSR010000101.1, from coordinate 2,151 downwards.
CTCCACATGTTCGGAGACTGCTTCGTCTATTTGTTGTTTGATTTCACGTACATTATAGGCACAATCAGCCACACGCATATCAGGAACAGCTGCTGCCACGCGAACAAATCCAAAATTGTCATTCATGATATTCAAGGTATGTTTTTTTTAGATTCAAACTTAGTTTTTTTGCGTTGCAAAGTTACTCAAAAAAAAGCACATACACAAATTTTTTATGATTTTTTACAAAAATATTTTGGTAATTCAAAAAATAGCAGTACCTTTGCACCCGCTTTTGGAAAAAGTTCAATCGAACATCTACCTTGGTGCTATCGTCTAGTGGCCTAGGACAACGGCCTCTCACGCCGTAAACCCCGGTTCGAGTCCGGGTAGCACTACCAAAGAAATGGGACTATTCAAGATAGTCTCATTTTTTTGTGTACATTTGAGTCGAACCATCTTTCCAAATCGCGTATAACACCCACTTACCCATTACAACGACACTTTTCTCGACAAAGAACGTAGTACCTCCGTACAACTCCGTTGTGACTTAATGTTGGGCGCAATTTCCAAAGGTGGAGATAAGGTGATGATAAGGTGATGATAGACCGATGTTGCAGAGCCATTGATTTTTGTCCAATCGCTTACCAAATTCTCAGTTTTCACTTACCAAATTCTCAGTTTTCAATGAAAAAAGTTTGCAGAGATTAAATAAAATTTGTATCTTTGCAGCGGCAAAAAAAAATGAGTAGCATGGCAAGCACAATGTTTAATAAGTATGTTTGGCTCGTGAATACGATTTACGAGGCAGGGCACATATCCAAGGCAGACATCGACCGCCGTTGGGCAGTATGTTATCTAAACGACACCTACGAAACACATATCCAGCCACGCGCCTTCCACCGTTACAAAGAAGCTATCCTTCTGCAATTGGGTTTGGATATCCAATGCGACCGCTCAACGGGCAAGTACTATATCGCTAACGAGGACGATTTGAAAGCAGGAACGTTGCATACGTGGTTGTGCAATACGTTTGCCGTCAGCAATCTGATTCAAGACAGCCAGGAACTACACGAGCGTATTATTTACGAACACATCCCTAGTGGTACGGAATATTTGACGACCATTATTCAAGCCATGCGCGACCAAGTGGAGTTGGCGGTGGAGTACCAAAGTTATAAACGTACCGAACCCGAGACACTGGAAATGCAACCTTATTGCGTGAAAGTATTTAAGCAACGTTGGTACGTAGTGGGTAAGGTGCATTATACAGACGGTTCGCATACAGCCAAAGAAGAGCAAACACCGCGCGTGTACGCGTTAGACAGAATAAGGAATGCGTCTATCTTGCCGGACAAAACATGGAAGATGCCTAAGGATTTTCATGCCGATGAATATTTTGCCGGCTATTATGGTGTGATACGTGATGAGCGTGTGCGCCCAATGACGATACGGATTAAGGCGACATCAGCAACGGCTAATTATTTGCGGTCTTTGCCTCTGCACACTTCGCAAAAAGAGGTGGAGCGGACGACTGAATATAGTGTCTTTGAATACTTTGTCGCACCTACGTTGGACTTTGTGCAAGAACTGAGATCTCAAGGTGAAAGTATAGAGGTTCTTGCTCCCGAAAAATTGCGTTTAGACATGCGGCACTCTCTCGAAAAAGGGCTAAAACAATATAAAAACAAAAAAAATATACAATGTGACACCAAAATGACACTTTAAAGTTGTACCTTTGCAGGCGAAAAGGAGAAAATAATTTGAATATATCAAGAAATAATTGTATCTTTGCGAGCAAAATTGAAGACTAGGGTATTAACTCATTTCTATACTCTAAAAAAAGGTTAAACTTATGAAAAACAAATGATTATGAAAATACTGGATATTGAAAACATCATTAAGGGAGACGAGACACGTTTATTAGGGTTAAAGAAAACGACAGGTGAGTTGAAGGATGGAATGCACTCGTTGTGTGCCTTCCTCAATACGGATGGTGGCTATCTCATCTTTGGTATTACTCCAACAACATTGAAATTTGTCGGGGCGTAATAGTGCCACCCACATGCAGCGTGAGGAGCGATTAAGTATTCCTTATAAGGCATTGCGCGAGGCATTACTAAATGCGTTGGCTCATCGGGAATATAGATACGGCAGTATATCATTAACCAT
>JAGHSR010000062.1 GCA_018065765.1 Candidatus Colicola coprequi | reverse complement strand
TTGTTGTATTTTTGTGCGATTTTTGTTAAGTGGCATTTTATAAATATGCTTTATTTTGTAAAATAACGTATTAAATGGACAAACAAATTTTAAAACGAATCGTTCTGGAAAATCAGCAGGAGATTGTTAAACGCTCACTCTTTGAACGGTCTCTGAGTGTTGCGGATAATATGAATTATGCTTTCATAGGCGTGCGACGTGCGGGCAAGTCGTATGCAATCTATCAGCGCATTCAGCATTTGATGACCATTGGGCATCGCGCTGAAGAGTTTCTGTATTTGAATTTTGAGGATAATCGGCTGGAAAACTTTGTCAATGAAGACTTCGACCGATTGCTTGACGCGTATGCCGAAATGTATGATTATAAACCCATGTTGTTTTTGGATGAAGTACAGATTATCGCAGGTTGGGAGAAATTTGCTCGCAGGATGGCGGATAATAAATACACTATATACCTGACCGGTAGCAATGCAAAAATGTTGAGTAGTGAGTTTATGACTACGTTAGGGGGACGGTTTTTAGAGAAAGATATATATCCATTCAGTTTTAAGGAAGTGATGGACTATTTAGAATTTCCTTTTGATGAGTTAGCATTGTTGTCTCCTTCGGGACGTGCCAATATGATTAAGAACTATAACGACTATCTGTTATGGGGAGGGCTACCGGAGATTGTTGGACAACAAAATAAACGGGACTATATTAGTAGCACTTATCAAAAAATCTATTTGGGAGATATCGCCTCGCGTAACAATATCAGCAATACAGTGGCACTTCGGTTGATGATTAAGAAGTTGGCAGAGAGCGTGAGGCAACCAATTTCATACACACGTTTGGCGAATATTGTATCAACCATTGGTGGGAAAATAACTGTACCAACTATTGCCGGTTATGTTGGGTATTGCGAGGAAGCATGGCTAATACTTCGTTTGCGAAATATTGCGGTAGCATTAAGTGAGAAAGAAAGTATTTGTAAGTACTATTTCGTAGATAATGGTGTATTAAACCTTTTCCTAATAGGCGGTGAGACTGCTTTGTTGGAAAATTTAGTAGCAGGGCAATTATTTCGTATGTATGGGCATGATAGCAATAATGATACCGTTTGGTACTATAATAGCAATGGATATGAAGTGGATTTTTATATTCCCGAAAAGAAATGGGCTATTCAGGTCTGCTATTCGCTTCAAGATACAGATACTCGCAAACGTGAAATTACAGCATTGAGCAAACTGCCGAAAGTATTGGAATGTGAGCGTCGTACTATTTTTACATTTGATGAAGAACAAACGATTGAGGACGAATTTGGCTCAATAGAGATTATACCTACTTGGAAATGGTTATTGGAAAAATATCCTAAATAGGAAATTCCATTTTTCCACCACGCAACATTCGTCTTTGGCATAGCCGCTTCGTTCCCATGCTTTGAGGTAGGGTTCGGGGTCGGGTTTACCCTTGGTCACATCGTAGGCGGTGATCATCTTGGACTGCTGAAAAATTCAGTCCGTGCTGTTTCATTACAATCTCCCACGCAGCGGAGTGATTGGGCATGGAGTCAAAGATGACTCCGTCCATATCAAAGAAAACGGCTTTAATCACGGCGTTTGGATACGCGGTTGACCAGCCGTGCTATGTTGCAATACTCAATTCCTGAATGCAAAGTGAGACCTATCTCGCAGGTACGTGAGTTGCTGAAACCAAGTGTGGCTCCGGCTTTCTCCACTTGACCACGCAGTTTGCGCAATGCCCATTCGTTCAACTCGGGTTCTGTGAAACCTTTATCACCTGCAAAGGCGCAACAACCTATCTCTTCCGGCAGCAGCACCTCACGAGCGCAAGCCTTAGCCACGCGCACTAAGGTGTCTGTTAGTCCCATTTTGCGGGTGGAGCAGGTAGCATGTACAGCCACGCAGGTGTCAAGAGGCGTTATCTCCAATTCGCTTAGTACGAACTTGTCAATGAACTCCACCGGTTCGTATAGTTTGAGGTGCTCCATGTTGTTTCGCATGCGATAAAGGCATGGACTTTGGTCGCATAGGATAGGCCAACGACCATGTTCGGAAGCCTCTAACAGGGCGAGTTCCAGTTCGGCAGATTTGCGTTGAGCTTCATTAGGCATACCTTTGCTTTCCCAGATAGTACCACAGCATAGGTTTTCCATTCCTTTTGGGAAGATGATCTCATATCCTGCTTTGTTCAGCAGTTCTACCATATCGTTGATGGTGGCTTGCCCTTTATCATCCTTGGTAGTGCCAAGTCGTTGGTTCAAGCAACTGGGGAAATATACGACGCGCTTGTCTTGCATCCCTTGCAATCCATAAACTTGGTTGTAGTCTTCGGCGTCAGTAATCTGTTTTTTCTTGATAGGCTTAGGCATAGCCTTAGTCCATAGCGGTATTGTCTTACCGCTACCATAATGGAGCCCTTTGCCTATCAGCGACATCATATTGCTACCAAGCACTACGTGTGCTGTGTTGGCGACGCCTAATAGTGAACTTAGACCATCACCTATCTGTTTGAGGTTCTTGCCTGCCCATATGCCTATGCGATTACCGCAATGGGACATTTCTTGTTCTCGTATTTCGTGAATCAACTCGCCCACGTTGATTTTCAGCGGACAAGATGTTGAGCAGAGTCCATCTCCTGCGCACAGGTCTTTGCCAATGCGGCGGAACTGTTTGCGTAGGGCTGCTGCTTGGCGCTTCTTGCCGGCTTTCTCCAGTCGTGCTATCTCGCGCTGAACAACAATACGCTGACGGCTACTCAAGGCAAACCCGCAACTCACGCAGTTTACTTCGCAGAATCCACACTCAATGCAACGATCGATGAGTTCATTCACACGTGGCAACGGTTTGATATGTTGCAGATACGATGTCTCGTCCTCGTTGAATATGACCCCCGGGTTCATGATATTGTCGGGGTCAAACAGTTTCTTGATTTTCACCATCAATTCGTAGGCATCGTTGCCCCATTCGCGACGAACGAACGGAGCCATATTGCGGCCAGTACCATGTTCGGCTTTGAGGCTGCCATGATACTTATCTACCACCAGTTTGACCACAGCGTGCATCATCTTGTCATACTGGTCGATGGCTGCTTGGGTGTCAAACCGTTGATTGAGGATGAAGTGGTAATTACCTTCCAAAGCATGTCCGTAGATGACAGCATCCGGATAGTTATGGTCACGGAATAGTTGCTGTAGGTCCAACGTAGCCTCGCTCAAGTACTCAATGGGGAAGGCTATGTCCTCTATCAGGCAGGTAGTTCCTATCTTTCGCGTACCTCCTACAGCGGGGAAAATGCCACTGCGCATTGCCCAGTATTTATTCACCAATTGAGGGTCAGACGTAAAACCTTCCACGCCCAGTAACTGTTTTTTGTGTTCCAGTTCCTCTATGGTGCCGGCTTCTATCTTGATGAGAACGGCTCCTGCATCGTCGGGTTGCCCTTTCAGTTCGGGGAAGTCGTTCTCTACGGTCTGCATGGCTTTTCTGTCGAAATATTCAGCAGCACTCAGTGCACCTGTTTTCTTCATGCGGATAACCTCGTCACAAGCCTCCCGTGCGGTAGGGTAGAGCAGTAGAGCCGATGCACTGTATGGATAATCCTCTCCCGTGCGCATGGTTATGTTGCTTAGGAATGCCAGCGTACCTTCGCTCCCTACTATCAAGTGAGCTATGATGTCAAACGGGTCCTCGTACTCCACCAGTGGTAGCAGAGTTAGTCCTGTCACATTCTTGATGCTGTATTTGCGACGAATGAGTTCCACCAAACGCTTGTTCTGCATCGTGCTCCATCTCAGGTCTCGAATGCTTTGCAGAAAACGGGCATGCGTTATTCTAAATTGAGTCTTGCTCTCTTCGTCTGCTGTGTCCAGTATTGTCCCATCCGGCAGGATGATTCGTACGCTCTCCAGCATGCGATAACTATTGGCATGCGTTCCGCAACACATACCACTGGCATTGTTCATCACGATGCCGCCCACCATGGCAGACTTGATACTGGCAGGGTCGGGAGTGAACCGACGATGGTAGGGCTTCAGTATGTCGTTCACACGTTGACCGATGATACCGGGTTGCAGGGTGATGGTCAACTCTTTTTCTTTGTCCTGATGAATGGAGTATTGCTCCCACTTCTTGCCACAAACCACCAACAGACTGTCGGAGATAGCTTGTCCGCTAAGACTGGTACCTGCTGCACGGAATGTGATGTGCTTGTGCTCTTTGTGCGCCCGCGCAAGGATAGCCTGCACGTCCGCTTCGCTTGCAGGATGTAGCACTTCCTCGGGAATCATGCGGTAAAAACCTGCATCTGTCCCCCATGCCAATCGTTCAATATATTTTTTCATTAGTACAGATAGTACAAACTTGACTCTTGTCTATATGCTTCTATATCTTTGTCCCAATAGGGTTTCACGTCAGACCAATTGTAGCCTTGTGAGAAGTGCTCGCGGATGTAGTTGGTGCCGCACACTTTGTCAAACATGTTGAAGCGGTTTTGATTGCAGTCGCGGAACAGGTCATGCTCCGGATACAACTTGTAGAGTTCTTGTACGATGTAGAATTGTATTTCGCTCAGATACACTTTGTCATAATCCATGATGTGTATCTGTATGCCTTGCATTTGTTCGCCTTGACCTACGGCGTAGAATGGTTTGAAGTAAATAGGACGGAATTTTACGCCCGGCAGGTTCAGTGCATTCAAGGCGTTTGCTACGCTGTCGGCATTGGTAATCCAGTTGCTGCCGACCATCTCAAAGGGCAGAGTATATCCTACACCGATGTTGAAGAATCCGAACTCTCCCAAAATGCCTGTTGCGGGGTAGAAGTAGCAACTGCTACCATGAGGTACATGAGGGGAAGCTACCACCCATTCCAGTCCGGTGTCGTCCCAGTTCATATCTCGTGTCCAGCCGTGCATTTTTACTACGGTCAGTTTACATGGTTTGTCACTCTTGGCGTTTAGATAGGTTGCCAATTCGCCGGGGGTCTGAGCATATAGGTAGGGAATCTTGAATTGGCTGACAAAACTGATATAGCCATCTTCTACCAAGTTTCCTTCTATTTTTCTGCCGCCCAGTGGATTAGGACGGTCGAGGATGACTAACTCTTTGTCGTATTCAGCGCAAGCTTCCATCAGCATGCCCATGGTGGAGATATAGGTATAACTACGGCAACCATTGTCTTGTATATCGTACACCATGACATCTATTTGATCCATCATTTCTTGGGTAGGTTTGCGTGTGGCTCCATACAACGAGTACATTGTGATACCTGTCTTGCTGTCCACTTCGTTGCCCACATGGTCTCCTGCGTGCACATTGCCGCGAACGCCATGTTCGGGACCGAACAGAGCCACCAAGTTTACATCCTCTGCTTCGTAGAAAATATCTACGGTAGATTTGAGGTTTCTGTCCACACCTGTCGGATTGGTGCATAGTCCAACGCGTTTGCCGCGGAACATGGCAAATCCGTCCTCTTCCAATACATCAATACCGGTTTTAACTCTGGCTTGACTGCAATTATGTCCATTGCTGCAGCCTGCTAACATCCCTCCCAATACGAGGGCTAATACATACAATTTTGTTTTCATATTAGTTAATTTCAGTTTGTATCCTACCTCTTACAGTACCAGCGGTCTTACCTCCTACCGCGAGCGGTCTTATCTAAATCTGCATATCTCGTGTCTTGTGAGGAATACCTATTCTACATACATTGTAACACTCTGGGCACAATGTGAAGTGCTCGCGGTTGCATAGTAGTCGCATTCCTGCACTCATGGTACGCTTGCAGCATTCACACACGAACGTATCCGGACCTTTGTGCAGAATCTTGTCACGGCAGGTGTTCAGTCGTTGTGTGATGTCGTCTTTGTTCGCTTTTTGATTGGCTGAGGCTGTCTTGTCTGACTCTATTTTAGCTACCGGTTTTGGTTTCTCTGCAACGGGAATTTTCGGACCGGACTTGCTGGTGCTGACAAATGCTTTCGGCATGCGGTTGATCAAATCTTTCTGCGTAGCCCAATCGGAAAAATGTGCTTTCTCGTAGTGCTTGCTGATGACGGCTGCATCAAGCGGCAATTTGACACCGCATTTGCGACAATAGTAAGTAGTTTCTTCTGCCATAGGAGTACGATTAAATAGATTAACGGTACAAAGGTACTGATTTTTTTTCGTAGGAGCAAATTTTTTTTTACTTTTTCGAAAAAAAATTTTGTCAGTTCCAAAAAATGTAGTACCTTTGCAGCCGCTTTTGAGGGAAATGTCTCTCGTTGAGCACAAATTCGGACAGTAGTCCATCGCAAGACGTTAGTCTTGAGGAGAGATGGGTGAGTGGCTGAAACCAACAGTTTGCTAAACTGTCGTACGGGTAACTGTACCGGGGGTTCGAATCCCCCTTTCTCCGCCAAAGAGTTTCCATTAGGGAACTCTTTTTTGGTTAGGGGGATGTCTCACCCCACGGTCGGGGGTTCTCCGCCACTCCGCGTAGCTTCGTTCTGTCGATTATGCTCGCATTGCTGCGCTTTTCGAATCCCCC
>JAGHSR010000125.1 GCA_018065765.1 Candidatus Colicola coprequi | reverse complement strand
TCATATATCATTGTACGTAGGCGCGCGAGCGCACGTTCTTTGTTTTTTGGCTGATCGCGTGTTTCTGTACACTCAATGAGTATCTCTTGCACTTCACCTGTATTAGGGTTTTTCCAATCATAGCGCAGACGCACGCCGGACGATACTTTGTTCACATTTTGTCCACCGGCACCTCCGGAACGGAAGAAGTCCCAACGAATCTCTCCCTCGTTGATGTGTACCTCAAACTCATCAGCCTCCGGCAGTACAGCCACTGTGGCAGCAGATGTGTGTACACGCCCCTGTGTTTCGGTAACCGGTACACGTTGCACACGGTGAACGCCACTTTCGTACTTAAGTGTGCCATAAACATTGGTTCCGGTGACATTAAATATAATCTCCTTGTAGCCGCCCACAGCGCCTTCGGAGAACGAGGAAACAGAATACTTGAATCCATGCAACTCAAAGTACTTGGTGTACATGCGGAACAAATCACCGGCAAACAAAGCCGCTTCATCGCCTCCGGTACCGCCACGGATTTCCATCACAACATCCTTGCTATCCTCGGGGTCTTGCGGCAGGAGAACCAGCTTAACTTCTTCTTCCAGTCGTGGGATAGTCGGTTCCAACTCGTCTATCTCCATGCGCGCCATTTCTTTGAGTTCGGAATCGGTTTCGTTGTAGAAGACTTGTTTGGCGTCCTCCAGATCGTGTAAAGCTTTTTTGTATCGGTTGGTTGCCTCCAGTACGCGCTCCAAATCGTGGTATTCGCGATTGAGCCGCACATAACGAGCTTGATCGGCTATTACAGCCGGGTCTGTGATGAGAAGACTAATCTCATGAAACTTGGCTTCGAGGCCTTCTATTTTGTTGAGTATATCCATAGGGATAACAGATTGCTGATGGATTATTGCTGATTGTTGGTATCGATGAGGGAATCGTATTTACTTTTGGTACGAAGGACATTGTGCACATATTTGCGTGTGACCTCCTGTTTTACATAAGGTTCAACGTCGTGCCATATGTACGGATTGCCTCCATGGGCTTTGGCCTCGCGTCGCGCCTCGAAGATAAACCCCGGTCCAGCGTTGTAAGAAGCAAGGACAAACTTAGTCTGCTCCTCCATATTGCTAATGAATGACCATTTATCCTGCAAGTAGCGAATGTACTCCACTCCGGCACGGATATTATCTTCCGGGATAAGCATTGTGGAGTCATTCAGTCCAAAACGACGCGCCGTCTTGGGCATCAGTTGCATAATTCCTCGTGCTCCCACATGCGATTTAGCTTGGGGATTGAAGTGGCTTTCGTTCCACGCCACAGCAGCCAACATAGACCACTCCCAGCCAATGGTAGGAGCCAAGCGCTCAAATACTACATAGTAGGGCACGGGGCCTTCGTTCATAGGCTCGCTCAGTTTCGAACGTTTAACACCCTGAAACACTCCTAAAGCAAGAACACCTAAGAGGATAGCTACGACTATGAGTTGACCTTTGGCTTTCACAAATTATCTATGGCGCATTTGTTGCACTTTGCGCATCATTTTGCTGGTTTGTTCAAACTGCTTGAGGAAGCGATTGACTTCGACGATGGATGTGCCGGAACCTTTGGCAATACGGTCTTTGCGTGAGCCATTAAGGCAGCCCGGGTTGGCACGTTCGTAAGGGGTCATCGAATGGATGATAGCTTCCACAGGTTTGAAAGCGTCATCGCTAACCTCCACATTCTTGAGGGCTTTGTCCATGCCCGGAATCATGCCCATGAGGTCTTTCATAGAACCCATCTTCTTGATTTGTTGCAGTTGCCCTAAGAAATCATTGAAGTCAAACTGGTTGTGAGCAATGCGTTTGGAAATACGGCGTGCCTCCTGCTCGTCGTATTGCTCCTGAGCGCGTTCTACGAGACTGACCACATCACCCATACCAAGAATACGGTCAGCCATACGACTGGGGTGGAACACATCCAGTGCGTCCATTTTCTCACCTGTACCGATGAACTTAATCGGTTTCTGTACCACAGAGCGAATGGACAAAGCAGCACCGCCACGTGCATCACCATCCAGTTTGGTAAGGATTACACCATCAAAGTCTATTCGGTCGTTGAACGCTTTGGCTGTATTGACAGCATCTTGACCGGTCATGGCATCTACTACGAACAAAGTTTCTTGGGGTGATATAGCATTCTTGATGGCTGCTATCTCCGCCATCATCTGTTCGTCAACAGCCAACCGACCGGCGGTATCCACAATGAGGACATCGTAGCCATAGGTGCGTGCTTCTTTGACAGCTTTTTTAGCTTTCTCTACAGGATTAGATTCTGCTTCGTCGGTATAGACTTTAGCCCCCACTTGTTCGCCCAGCACGCGCAATTGCTCAATAGCCGCAGGCCGATAGACATCGCAGGCAGCCAGCATGACTTTCTTGCCCTTTTTCTGAATTAACAGATGAGCCAATTTGGCCGCATGGGTTGTTTTACCGGAACCTTGCAGACCAGCCATCAAGATGATAGCGGGGGAACCTTTGAGATTGATTTCGGTGGCTTCACCCCCCATCAAAGCAGTCAATTCGTCGTGGGTAATCTTGACCATCAACTGCCCCGGGCGTACGGAAGTCATCACATTTTGTCCCAGTGCCTTCTGTTTAACATCATCGGTGAATTGTTTAGCCGTTTTGTAGTTCACATCGGCTTCCAGCAATGCTTTGCGGATATCCTTGACGGTTTCGGCGATGTTAATCTCCGTAATACGTCCTTCACCTTTCAGAAGGCGAAAACTACGCTCTAATCTTTCGGATAAATTATCAAACATTTTCGTCTTTCGTTTTAGTTTTTAGTTATCAAAGCCCCCTCAAAGGGGAGGATAGCTACTATAGAAATTATTGGTTGTCAGTTGCAAATCTTTCAATGTTTGGGTGTGTGGCCTTAAAATTCTTCACGGATAAGATATTCGTTGCGCGATTGTGAATTGCGAATGATAAGTTCGCCCAAAAATCCTGCGAGGAACAACATGCAACCCAAAATCATCATCAATATCGAAACATGGAAATACGGATTGACGCCAAGCAACATAGATGATCCTACGGTGCACAAGGCATGTATTTTCATGCCAGCCACGATGCAGATAGCTATGAATCCTATGACGAACATCAGACTGCCAATCAGTCCAAAAAAATGCATGGGTTGTTTGCCAAACTTATTGAGAAACCAGATGGTCATCAGATCCAGGTATCCATTAACAAAGCGGTTCAGTCCAAACTTGCTGACCCCGAACTCGCGTTTGCGGTGTTGAACCACTTTCTCGCCGATGCGTGTAAATCCAGCGTTTTTGGCAAGGTATGGTATATAGCGGTGCATTTCACTAAAGACCTCGATATTTTTAATCACTTCTTGTCGATAGGCTTTGAGTCCGCAATTCATATCGTGCAGTTCGATACCGGTAACGCGGCGTGCCGTGGCGTTGAATAGTTTAGATGGAAGGTTCTTGGTGAGGCGGTTGTCGTAACGTTTTTGCTTCCACCCGCTTACGAGGTCGTATCCCTCCTCTGTAATCATACGATAGAGCTCCGGAATCTCGTCAGGTGAGTCTTGCAAGTCAGCGTCCATAGTAATCACCACATCGCCTTTAGCGGCTTTGAAACCACAATAGAGCGCAGCAGATTTGCCATAATTGCGGCGGAAACAAATACCATGGACGGCATCGTTCTGTTGCTGTAAATCACGGATAACCTGCCAAGAAGCATCGGTGGAGCCATCGTTGACAAACAAAATTTCGTAGGACAAATGATGCTCTTTCATAACGCGCTCAATCCACTCGTGCAGTTTAGGGAGCGATTCAGCCTCGTTGAAGAGAGGAACAATAATTGATATATTCATATTTCGCATATTTTTTCAAGCAACAAAAGTACTGCTTTTTTTCGAAATACACAAATCTGTAGCCTAAAAAACAAAAAAATCACCCGAATTGTTTGTACAATCCAGATTAAATCACTACTTTTGCAGCGAAAACTTGCAAGTATCAGATACATCAACATACAAGTTTTGTTGCGGAAACAGAAATTCGAAAATCGAAATTCGAAAGTCGAAAAGTTATGAAGATTAGTTCGGAAAGTCGTTTAAAGCTTTGGGAAGTAAATCCTATATGGGATTTGCTGACTCCGGAAGAAAAGATGTTCATTCATTCTGAGGTGGAGGTAGTTCGATATTCCAAGAACGAAATTATCCACCACGAGGGTGACGCGCCCACGCATACGATGATTTTGATGGAAGGCAAGGTGCGTATCTACAAGGAAGGTGTAGGACAGCGTCAGCAGATTATCCGCATGCTGAAACCCTACGATCACTTTAGTTGCTACGCCATTTTGGGCAATTACACCTACAATAGTTGCGCAAGTGCTTTGGATAATTGCACTATTTATCGCATTAACAAAGAGGCTTTTCTGCAAATCATACAAAGCAACAATCAATTTTGCTTCCAAATGTTGGTTCAGATGGCAAAGGACTTGGCTATCGCTGAGCTGCAAACCGTCAATTTGACACAAAAACACATCCGCGGCAGGCTTGCGGAGTCACTTTTGACCTTAAGAGACAAGTACGGGATGGATGAGGACGAAGCGACTATTTCTATGTATTTGAGCCGCGAAGACTTGGCGAATATGAGTAATATGACAACCAGTAATGCTATTCGCACCCTCAGTCAGTTCGTATCTGAAGGACTAATCAGCGTGGATGGAAGGAAAATAAAAATTCTGAATGAAGAGGAACTTCATCGCGTTTGCAGATTGGGCTAATGGAATTTAATCAACACATCATGACATGGTACCAAAATCTCAAAAAGGTTACCATAGACGACAAGGCAGATTTAGAAGTGATGTTACTTGACCAGCACCATCATACGGACGCGTTGTCTGCTGTTTTGGGTGTTCTGAGCAATTTGGTACAAAATGGTTTCAGAGCGGATTTATTTGAGTTGCTGTCCATGGCAGCGCGCCCTAATAATCTGCTTTCGGTTCGGACGATGGCGATTAATGGGATCGTTGTTGTGTCTATACTGAACGATGCCAAACTGCGTCAGTGTCCCGATGCAATAGAAAGTATCCTGAATATATTAGTGGAGCAGCAGCGTGTTGCGTTGGCTTCGCTGATAACATTTAATATGAGCAGTAAGCAACTCCCCACCCCATTTGTCAATATCCGCAAAACGCTGATTTATCGTTTGGTAGTGGTGGGTGAGAAGGCTAATCAAGCATTTGACCAAAGTTGTTGCTAAGACGAATCATTTCGTCATAATCTTCCGGACTTAAGTCGATAAAGTAGTAGTTGGTCGGATCAACAGGTCTGCCTTGATACCGCACTTCGTAGTGCAGGTGCGGAGCGGTAGATTGTCCGGTGTTGCCAACCAAACCGATGATATCGGCGCGTTTGACACGCTGTCCAACATGGCACAAAGGTTTAAACAAGTGAGCATAGACGGTTTCATAGCCAAATCCATGATCCACAATAACCGTATTTCCATATCCCTGTCGCCGACCGGAAAAAGAGATAACACCATTGCCGGTAGCAAATACCTCTGTCCCAGTAGGAGCAGTAAAATCCATGCCATCGTGGTGTTTCCTGGTATGGTAGATAGGGTGAATACGCCAACCGTAACCGCTGGCAACACGTTTGAGGTCTTTGTTGAGTACCGGTTGAATAGCAGGAATATTCTCCAAACGTATTTCCTGATTTTTAGCCAATTCGACAACTTCGTCATAAGACTTGGCCTGCACATACATTTCCTTCTCCAGCACATCAATTTTGAGTGTCAGGTCAGCCGCTAATTGCGAGTTAGTCATGTTGGCAAGTTCATCGTAGTAACTCATCTTGCGTGTAGCCCCTTGACGCACGGAAAGAGGAATGGGTTCAGCCTCAAGTAGCACACGATAGAGATTGTCATCACGCTGCGACAAATCGCTCATGACCAGTTGCATTTGGTTGATTTTCTTATCCAATAAATCCAGTTGGCTCTCAAGATTTTGGCGTTGCATTTCCAGTTGTTTTTCACGAGGGGACGGAAACAGTTGGAAGAATACAAAAAAGAATACAACACCTAAGCAAATACCTGATAGGATGTACGCACCGGAACGTTTGAGCCAATAGACAAGTCCCTGCTCGATACGTTCCAAGGCAAGAGTTTCCGGATTGATTCTATACTTATGTTTCATCGATTGTCAGATTTGTTTTTCCACCAGAAAAAGTACCGGTTTTGTTGTTGTTTCTCATGAGCAGTTCGTGCCACAAACACAGGTTTCATTGTGAATGGATTGACACCTGTATAGAACATGGTTGTACTCAGCGTCATGGGTGTAGGTGTGAAGTCTTGCACCTGTTCGGGACGATAGTGCATGCGGCGGGTTTCGTCTGCAAGTTGTTGCATGTCGCGATTGGTACATCCCGGATGAGAGGAGATGAAATACGGAATGATTTGCTGATGAAGATTAGCTTCGTCATTGACACGAAAGAAAAAGTCACGAAACGCAAGATACTCCTTCCACGATGGTTTGCGCATCAACTGTAATACCTCGTCGGATGTATGCTCCGGAGCGACTTTGAGTCTGCCACTCACATGATGTGTGATGAGTTCACGCCCATACTCATCGCTCATCAGGTCATAGCGAATGCCACTACCTACGAAGGATTTCTTGATTTTCGGCAAAGCATCAACACTACGATAGACGTTCAGCAAAGGAGCAAAATCTCGATTGAGATTTTTGCAAATAGCGGGTTGCAAGCAACTGGAACGTGCGCACTGCAGACAGAGTGAAGAGTCAATCCCGTGCATGCCGTACATATTAGCGCTTGGTCCACCCAAATCGCTTAGGTAGCCTTTCCATTCGGGCAGATGAGTGAGTATGTCTATTTGTCGCAGAATCGACTGCTTTGAGCGCGAAGTGATTTGCTTACCTTGATGAGCAGAGATAGTACAGAACGAGCAGCCACCAAAGCACCCTCGGTGCATGCAGACACTGAAGCGAATCATCTCGTAAGCAGGAATACGTTTATCCTTGTATTTGGGGTGTGGCAGATACTGAAACGGCAAATCGTATATGCTATCCAGTTCTTCGGACGTCATAGTAGGATATGGTGGATTGACCACTACATCGTCTTGCACCAATGTGTGTGATCGGACACGATTGCTTTCGTTTTCTATCAAACGGAAATCCTCAGCATGCAATAGTTTGTCGCGCAACTCCTCAGCATAACTGTGAAGATGGATGGCATCTTTGTCATCGGTTGTGCCACGCCACGCTGTTTGAGGAATGTTATGTGGGACTTGTCCAGTTTGCTCAATAGCCCGAATAGCAGCCAACGTAGGTCGCTCGCCCATCCCATAGATGAGCAGGTCGGCTCCGCTATCCACCAGAATACTTGGCATTAGGCGGTCCGACCAGTAGTCGTAGTGAGCAACACGCCGCATTGATGCTTCGATACCACCGATGAGCAAAGGAACATCAGGATAGAGCTGTTTGAGTATCTTGGAATAGGTGATGGTGCAATAGTCAGGCCGAAGACCTGCTTTGCCATCCGGTGAATACGCATCGTCGGAGCGTAAACGTTTGTTGGCCGTGTAGTGATTGACCATAGAGTCCATGCAGCCGGCAGTGATAGCAAAACAAAGTCTGGGGCGTCCGAGTTTGGTAAAATCTCTATAGTCCCCCCGCCAATCGGGTTGAGGAACAATAGCCACACGATACCCTGCTGATTCTACGACACGTCCGATAACAGCCGCACCAAAAGCAGGGTGATCCACATACGCATCACCGGAGAAGATGATTACATCCACTTCGTTCCACCCCCTAAGTTGCAGTTCCTTGCGGGTGGTAGGCAGATATTTTTTCAGGTCATACACGTTAGGGTATGCTCCAAAATTAGTTTTTAGTTAATCTACTTTGACCCTTGTCACAGTTCCATCTGTAGAGGTAACAAGACACTCTTTGTCGCTCAGAGGTAACATAGTTTGGATGAGCGAGTTACCTATTTTGTGCTTCCACAGAATAGCTCCCGTTTCGGAATTGAGCCCCATGATGAGTCCATTCTTTGTTCCGACAAAAACCGTGCCATCTTTCTCCAAAGGCATGCAAGAAGCGTGATCATACCCAAATCCAGCATGACAAGTCCAGCGAACAACGGGTTCGGGAGTATTAGCATCAAAGGCTACCACTGTGTCCCACATGCACTTGCTGTAAACCATTGTTTCTTCGGCATTTATACCGGCTGTCTCACGTACCACATAGCGATTGGTGCGCCAAATAACATTCCCTGTTTTGGTATCAAAGCAGGTCATATATCGATCGGGAGCGGCAATGAACAAGCGGTCATGGGCTGCTACAGGCCATACAGCAGCGGGAGCAAATTTATCTATTCCACGTTCATTATCCCAGCGCCAAACTTCCTTGCCGTTCTTGATATTGAGTGCATAGAGATTATTATCCCATGCTCCGAAATAGATCATGTTCTTGTAAATCGTTGGACGTGAGCTATAATAGTCCTCCATTTGGTCGAAACACCATATTTCTTTGCCATCTTTCATACGCAAAGCGTACATGCATCCGTCACTACCACCCACAAAAGCAACTCCTTTGTTTATCACGGGAGACCCCATGACAGCAGCCTTAGTGGTTTTCTTCCATATCAGTTCGCCGTTTTGGGCATTGAGGCAATAGATATTGCAGTCGGTACTGCCAAAGATAACTCGTCCGGCTTCTACAGCAGCGGTAGAGAAAATGCGCGAACCGGTTTTGTAGGTCCAAATGTTTTCACCGGTAGCGGCATTGAGGCAATAGAACATACCTTCATCATCGCCTATATAAACACAACCGTTATCCATGACAGGTGAGGCGTATATACCTACTCCCATAGAACGTTGCCATGCGTGCTGCACGTTACTGAACTCTTTATTCACGGCATACGATGGGCGAATCGCTTGATCAGAAGGACCATAGTGTCTATCTTGATTTGCCACTGCTTTCCATAACTTGAGTGGTTCACCGATGCGTTTTTCGCCGAAACGAATGGAATCTTCATCCATGCGAATGATGGCATATCCGTTGATACCATCCTTATCGCGCAGGTTACTACGGTTTAACACATCGGTTATACCATCGCACTCAAACACACGATTGCTGTGATAGTGTCCACCAACGATACATTGGGTATTGTACTGACGGAGCAGGTCGGTCACATCGTACCAATTATCTACTACACCACCGACTTCGACATCTTGGAGAGGATAGTGTGTTACGGCAATCACTTTGGTATCGGCAGGCAACTGCTCAAGTTGATTTTTCATCCAAGCGATATCTTGCGGAGCTACGTGTCCATCAGCCATCTTGAGTACAGGACCTGAGTTGAAACCAATGAAGAACACGCCTTTGTGTGTCATGGCAAAACGATTGTCGCCAAAAACGCGATTGAAATCCATCACGCCCGACTCAGACCAGGTGGTCTCATGGTTACCGGATGTGATGTAATAGGGCACACGCAACTTGTCTAATTCACGCTTCACTTTAATCATAGAAGCCTTGTCACCGGATTCAGTAATGTCTCCTGCTACAAGAACGAATTCGATTTCAGGAATGGTGTTGATTTCAGTTACCGATCGCTGTAGATCTTCTAAGGGTTTGGGGTTGGACTGACTAATGTGCACATCAGCAAGGAGTGCAAACGAGAAAAGTAATACGCTGAGTAAATTCATAACTTATTGTGGTTTAAAAAATTGTAATTATTCCAATTGAAGTTTGAGTATTGATTTGAAGTCTGCGAGTTGATTATTTTTTTCGCTAAACAATTTGTATTTTTCTTCTGCCGTAAAGGCGAGTTGTTCAGGTGTGTATTCTTCTACCTTGACCTCCAGAACGATAGAATCGTTATCCAGCTCTTGTCGCAAATGATTAAGTATCGTAGATAGGTACTTAAGAAAAAGATCTTTCTGCCAAGGGTTGGCTACCATCAGCGTGGCTTCATGGTCACTCGTCAAATTGGGAGTTGATGTACTGATGATATCCAAAAGACGTGTTTCTTCAGGAAAAAATTTCTTCAAACCGGTCCACACGTCCAAGAACCGGTCAGGTGTAAAAGGGACGTTTTTCAGCTGCGAAGCTGCCTCCGTTGTTTGTGTTGAAGTATTTTGCGTTTTAATATCTATATTAATAGATGGCAATTTAGGCAGAAAGGCTACTCCGGCAGTATTGTGAGGATGCGACGGCTGTACGGGCTGTGCCGGTTGCGTGTTGCCCGTTGGTTGAGGTTGTGTGGTTGCCTGCGTGGTGTTGGATGTTGGTTGCGCTGCAACGGGTTTAGCAATCGAAGCCAAAGGTGTTGAAGACTGTGATATTTGACCTTGTGATATGATTTGACATAGTTTAATCAGAGCTATTTCAACGGTGAGACGTTTGTTCTTAGCAGTGCGGTAGTCAATATCGCAGGTATTCATTATATCCAACGCGCGGAAAAGCCATGTAGCATCGCATAGTGTAGCTTGTGCGGCATACTGTTTGCGAACAGAATCGCTTGTTTCCAATAGTTTGATGGTTTGTGAATCACGGCTAACCAACACATCTCTAAGATGTCCCATCAATCCGCTGATAAAATGAGCTGCGTCAAATCCTTTTTGCAACACTTCGTCTAGCAATAGCAGTACGCGGCTGACATCGCCCTTGATGGAAGCATCCACCATACTGAAATAGTAGTCCGTATCAAGGACATTGAGTACCTCCACCGCTTGTTTATAGGTGATGTGATTACCACAGAAAGCAACCAGTTGGTCAAAAATGCTGAGTGCATCACGCATGCCACCATCGGCTTTTTTTGCCACCACATTCAGCGCTTGTTCTTCGGCTTCAATGCCCTCCTCTTTGGCAACAAACTGAAGATGTTGGATGGTATCCATCACCGTAATTCGCTGAAAATCATACACTTGGCAACGGCTAAGGATAGTAGGGAGCACCTTGTGCTTCTCAGTAGTAGCCAAAATAAAAATAGCATACGAGGGCGGCTCCTCCAATGTCTTGAGCAGAGCATTGAACGCACTGGCAGAGAGCATATGTACCTCGTCGATGATATAGACAGAGTATTTGCCTACTTGGGGAGGTATGCGCACTTCCTGAATGAGAGTTCGGATAGCCTCCACAGAGTTGTTGCTGGCAGCATCCATTTCGTGGATGTTGAATGAACGTTGTTCGTTAAAAGCAGCACAGGATTCGCACTCGTTACACGCATCATGATCAGCCGTGGGATTGAGGCAGTTAATGGTTTTGGCGAAGATGCGCGCACAGGTGGTCTTACCTACCCCACGCGGTCCACAAAACAAATACGCGTGAGCCAAATGACCACTGCGAATGGCATTGCGTAACGTCTCAGTCAGTGCACGTTGTCCAATGACCGATTCAAAACGCATTGGGCGGTACTTTCGTGCCGAAACAATGTAATTAGAATTATCCATAATAATTATTTAGGCCGCAAAGTTAATGCTTTTTTTACAATTGTGCAAATGAAAGAGAGATTTTTCTGTTTTTATAGGACGCATTTGACTTCGTTGCACCTGATCAATAGTTACTTTTAAATCAATGCGGCAACGAAATAGTAAGCCATTAATCCACAACAAATGAGTTTCAGTATCGTTCCAGTTAGTAAGCCAAGCAACGAACCCCATCCGGAGCGAAGTGCATCTGCCGTATTTTTTCCAGCAAGTAGTTCGGCAATAACCGCACCGATGAATGGTCCAAGCACAATGCCCCAGGGACCGAAAAAGAGTCCAACCAACAAGCCAATGGTACTACCCCACACGCCTGCCTTGGAACCACCGGTACGCTTGGTCCCCCATGCAGGGATGATGTAATCCATGATCTGAACTACTACCATTACGATGCCCCAAATAAGTAAAAACTGCCATGAAAACTGAACACGATCGGTGATATGCAATAGCCACAAAGCAACATAAGCCAGCGGCACTCCCGGAAGAGCGGGAATGATACAACCAACAATACCAATAAGAAGGCACAAAACGGCAAGAATGATGAGTACTATGTCCATACTGATTACTGAAAATTAATTACTGATTTATGATGGGATTTCGTTGAGTTCCAACCAACGAAGTTCGGCAGCATCCAATTCTGCCATAAGTTGCTGATAACGTGCGCTCGCTCTGATTATCTCATCCTGAACTGTCAAAACACCTGATAATGCCGTCTCTAAGTCACGTTTTTCCTGCTCTAACTGAGGTAATTGCTGCTCTAATTGTGCTAACTCTTGTTTTTCACGAAATGTCAAACGACGTGGATGAGAAGACTGATAAGTTGTTTTAGATTTTAGGTTGGTGGTCGATGACTTATGATTACTTATCCCACTTTGCTCGATGTTGGTTGATTGTTCGGAAGCGCGAAATTGTGTATAGTTTCCCGGAAAATCGTCAATAGTTCCTTGACCACGAAAAACAAACAAATGATCTACCACTTTATCCATGAAATAACGATCGTGACTAACAACAATCAAGCAACCATGGAAATTCATTAAATACTCCTCCAGCACTTGTAGGGTTTGAATATCCAAATCGTTGGTGGGTTCATCCAAAATGAGGAAATTAGGATTACGCATAAGCACCATGCACAAATGCAAGCGCTGCTTTTCTCCTCCAGACAATTTATCTATATAGTCATATTGTTGACTCGGAGTGAACAAAAAATGCTGCAAAAACTGACCGGCAGTTAGCCGTTCACCGTTGCCCAAATCAATCGTCTCAGCCACATCACGCACTAAATCAATTACTTTCTTGCCCGACGCGAAGGGTAATCCTGTCTGTCGATAGTAACCAAATCGCACCGTGGAGCCCACATCAAAATATCCACTATCTGGCTGAATCTCACCCAATAAGAGACGTAAAAATGTAGATTTGCCCGTACCATTATTGCCTATAATGCCGAGTTTCTCGTAGCGAGAAAAGACATAAGAGAAATGGTTCAAAATAACTTGCTCGCCAAAAGCCTTGCACACATCCTTACCCTCAAAAATCTTGTTGCCTATGTATCCGGAACGCATCGTCAAACGCACGGAATCATCCTCAATTGTTCGCTTGGCTCTCTTCTCTAACTCATAAAAATTGTCAATGCGATACTGCGCCTTATGTGCCCTTGCTTGTGGCATACGACGCATCCAATCGAGTTCGGTTCGATAGAGGTTACGCGCTTTGGCTGTTTCAGCATTCTGCTGTTCTATACGCTCTGCGCGTTTTTCTAAGTAATAAGAATAATTGCCGTGATAAGAGAATATTTGTCTTTGATCTAATTCGAGTATATCAGTGCAGACACAATCTAAAAAATATCGATCGTGTGTCACCATAAGCAATGTCACTTGCGACTTACACAGTTGCTGCTCCAACCAAACGACGGTACTGAGATCCAAGTGGTTGGTAGGCTCATCCATGATAATCATGTCCGGTTCATCATCCAAAACACGATCTAACAAGCGTTTTTTCTTCTGTCCACCACTCAATGTAGCCCACTCTGTCGGATAATCAATCTGCTGAGGTAGATAATGCACCTTGAGATCACGTCGCCATGTAATCTTGCCTGAATCAAAGTCATGACTTTTGCCCATGAAATCATCCATCAAGATATTGAGTAACGTACTTTTTCCTATGCCATTACGGGCTATTAGCGCAATCTTCTCGCCCTTGTTGACAGCAAAGGAGATATTCGAGAAGAGTGTTTTATCACCAATCGTCTTTTTCAGGTCTTCGACTAAGAGGTATGGGATTGGCATAGAGAAAATTGATTATGTATGATTTGTAATTTTTGATTTTGCAAAGGTAATGCTTTTTTTTGAAATGAGCAAAAAAAATTGTGTGTTTCAAAAACTTGTCGTACCTTTGCATAAAAAAATTGCCTATGCTACTCATACTACTCCTATCTCATCTGCTGACACTTAAGCAGGTCAATTGGGTGGATTATCCCTATTGCCCCGACACCAAAGTTCGCGTCACATGTACCAACGACTACTTAATCCTCAGTTGGAAGGTGCGGGAGCAGAATGTTCGTGGAACCATTACGAATGATCAAGGTCCAACATACACGGATAGTGCTGTGGAATTTTTCTGTTTGATGCCTGATGGTAAACATTATACCAACTTTGAATTCAACTGTCTTGGGTATTGTCTTAGTGATATCCAGACCGATATGCCGGATAAAAACCGCCTCACCCGTTCTGCAGAAGAAATGGCACTAATCAAACGAAAAACCAGTTTGGGACGCGATAGCATAGGTGTCATAGAAGGCGTCACACGCTGGAAATTGCGCGCAACTATTCCATTACGGTATTTCCTAGATGAATCATGCTGGGATGAACATGGTAAGCTGCGTCGTGGCACCGGTATTCAGTGTAATTTCTATAAATGTGCCGATGGCAGTCCAACTCCCCATTATGTTTCGTGGAGCGAAATAAAAACTCCTCGCCCCAACTTTCACACACCGGGATACTTTCAGAAACTGAGGATTAAATAAACAATAGGTGTAGCCAACAGCAGGCTATCAAACCTATCTAACACCCCTCCATGTCCCGGCATAAAACGGCCGGAGTCTTTCACACCAATGGTACGTTTCATCAGGCTCTCCATCAAATCCCCCAACGTGCCAAAAGTAGATATAGCCAACGCCAACACTATCGTTAGCCACAGCGAATCTACCCAACCGACCCGATAGAACACGTAACCGGCGATTAAGGTAAACACATACCCTCCTATCAGGCCTTCCCAACTTTTAGCAGGACTGACGCGCGGAAACATCTTGTGATTGCCGGATTTGCGTTTAGATAGCAGACTACCAACGATATAAGCTCCGCTATCATTAATCCAAATGGCGATAAACAAAGACAAAAGCAGGTATTTGTTATCTGCCATCACACCATTCATTATGGCAAAGGGGAAGGCTATCATCACTTGACTGATAAGTATATGTCCCCAATTGGTAATAGGGTTTTCAGCTTTGAGAAAGAGTTCTATAACAAGCGTGGCTACCAAAAGAATCATATAGAAAGTCACCCACAAGTGCAGAGTACCCAATGTAACAGATATGTTATTGTTAAGCATCCAGGCAATGGCAAACAATACCCCTCCTGACAAAGATGATAAACAAGTGGTAATGCGCGCGCTATTCATAAGAGAATGATACTCACGAATTGCCAATATCGTGATAACTAAAAACACCCCTCCAAAGTACATGGGATGCACCAAGATTGACGAAATGACTATGGCTGCATATACCACTGCAGATAGGGTCCGCTGAGTGAAGT
>JAGHSR010000004.1 GCA_018065765.1 Candidatus Colicola coprequi | reverse complement strand
TCCTCTTTCAATTTGTCAACCTCTTGTCCGCCCTTACCGATAATATAACCGGGGCGAGCAGTGCAGACAGTTACAGTCACAAGTTTCAGAGTTCTCTCAATGACGATACGGCTAATGCTAGCCTCAGCAAGACGGGCGTTCAGATACTCGCGGATCTTACTATCCTCAAGAATAGTGTTACCGCAGTTCTTACCAACGAACCAGTTGCTTTCCCAACCGCGGACAATGCCCAGGCGGTTAGCGATCGGATTAATTTTTTGACCCATAATCTTACTCAGCTTTAGCGTTTTTAGTATCAACAAAGATAGTTACATGGTTGGAGCGTTTGCGAATGCGGTATCCACGACCTTGAGGAGCGGTTTGGAGACGTTTAAGTGACATTCCGCCATCAACCATAATATTCATTACATATAAAGTTTCTGCATCAGCTTTTTTGCCGGTTTTGGTTTCCCAGTTAGCAATAGCTGATTTGAGCAGCTTCTCGAGAGCTCGGCTTGCCTCCTTAGTGGAGAAATGCAGTGCTCCGAGGGCACGGTTCACTTCCATACCACGAATCATGTCAGCAACAAGGCGCATTTTTCGCGGTGAGGTAGGAACATTATTAAGCTTAGCAAAGTATTGGTTCTTGCGAGCCTCTTTCATTGCTTCAGCAGCATTATGTTTTCTAGCACCCATTGTCTAAAAATTTAAAATTGTTGTGAATGATTAGTGATTTACTTCTTTCCTGCGTGACCACGGAAGATACGAGTAGGAGCAAATTCGCCCAACTTGTGACCTACCATGTTTTCGGTTACGTAAACAGGAATGAACTTATTTCCGTTATGAACGGCGATTGTGTGACCTACGAAATCAGGAGAGATCATAGATGCGCGTGACCAGGTCTTAACAACTTCTTTTTTGTTAGCCTCATTCATAGCGAGCACCTTGTTCTCCAACTTAACGTTGATAAACGGTCCTTTTTTCAATGAACGACTCATAATTCTCTTCTGTTTAATAGGTTACTTTTTACGTCTTTCAATAATATACTGGTTGGACTGGTTCTTTGGATGACGAGTCTTGTAGCCCTTAGCTAACAAGCCCTTGCGAGAACGTGGATGTCCACCGGATGCGCGGCCTTCACCACCACCCATTGGGTGATCTACAGGGTTCATCGTTACACCACGGTTGCGTGGGCGACGACCTAACCAACGGTTGCGACCTGCTTTACCGGATTTTTCCAAAGCGTGATCACTATTACCTACAACGCCAACAGTAGCCTTGCAAGCTGCAAGCACTTTGCGAAGTTCACCTGAAGGCAATTTAATCATTGCATACTTGTCTTCACGACCTGCCAATTGTGCAAACACACCAGCAGAACGAACCATTTGAGCGCCCTGACCAGGACGAAGTTCGATGTTGTGAATCAAAGTTCCCAGAGGAATTTCGCTCATTGGAAGAGAGTTACCAACTTCAGGAGCGATGCCGCTTCCTGACATTACAACTTGACCCACCTCGAGTCCGTTAGGAGCCAAGATGTAGCGCTTCTCACCATCTGCGTAAAACAACAGTGCGATACGTGCCGAACGGTTAGGATCGTACTCAATTGTTTTAACAGTTGCCGGTACACCATCTTTGTTGCGCTTAAAGTCAATTACGCGATATTTCTGCTTGTGTCCACCGCCGATGTAACGCATGGTCATCTTACCTTGATTGTTGCGACCACCCGTACCGCGTTTACCGAACACGAGAGACTTCTCTGGAGCGCTTGCGGTAATTGTTTCAAACGCACCAATAATTTTGTGTCTTTGCCCCGGTGTAGAGGTTTTTAATTTACGTACAGCCATTTTTAGATATTGCTATAAAAATCAATTGTTTCACCTTCTTTCAATGTAACGATAGCTTTCTTGTAAGCCTGTTTTGCACCACGGAGAAGACCACTCTTCGTATAGCGTTGCTTGGTCTTGGGAGCAACAATCAGGGTGTTTACATCCACTACCTGTACATTGTACATTTCTTCTACTGCCTTCTTGATTTCAACCTTATTGGCAGTACGTTCTACCTGAAAACCATAACGGTTGAACTTTTCGCCGGCGGCGGTCATCTTTTCAGTGACGATAGGTTTGATAATAATTGCCATATTCTTGCCTCCTTATGCTAAAGTTGCCTCAATGGCTGCGATAGCGTTCTCTACGATAACAACAGCGTTTGAGTTCATAATTGCGTATGTATTCAGTTCGTTAACAGTAATCACATTGGTACGCTCAATGTTGCGTGCGGACTTCAAGATGGTCTCATTTCCTTCATTGAGAACGAAGAGCACTTTCTTGCCAGACACTTTGAGGTTGTTCATAACCTCTACCATTGCCTTAGTCTTAGGTGCATCAAAATTCAGAGCGTCAACTACAACAATCTGTTCATTCTTTGCGCGCAGACTCAAAGCGGAACGGCGAGCCAATTGTTTTACTTTCTTATTGAGTTTAAAACTAAAGTCGCGTGGAACGGGACCAAAGATTGTACCACCACCATAACGGATAGGGCTCTTTGCATCACCCGGACGAGCGCCACCTCCACCTTTTTGACGGCCGAGTTTGCGGGTTGAGTGACTATTTTCACTACGTTGTTTAGCTTTTGCGGTACCTTGGCGATTGTTTGCCAAGAATTGCTTAACGTCCAAGTAAATAGCGTGGTCGTTAGGCTCAATGGCGAAAATGGCATCATTCAGAACCACTTTCTTACCGGTAGCTTGACCGGCTTGATTCATAATACTAAGTTCCATACTCATTACTTGTTAATCGTTACAATACTGTTCTTTGAACCTGGAATACTGCCCTTAACCATGATTAAGTTGTACTCAGGAATAACTTTTAAAACTTTGAGATTCTGCACGGTCACGCGGTCATTACCCATGTGTCCACCCATGCGAGTGCCTTTGAAAACTTCTGCAGGGAATGCGCAGTTACCAATAGCACCGGGAGCACGCAGACGGTCATCCTGACCGTGAGTAGCCTGACCTACACCGCCAAAACCGTAGCGTTTTACTACGCCTTGGAAACCTTTACCTTTGCTCATGCCTACAACATCAACGAAACCACCTTCCTCGAAGATGCTAACATTGATCTCGTCACCGAGCTTAACTTCCTGGTCAAAACCGTCGAACTCTGCGAGGTAACGCATAGGGTTGACGCCGGCAGCCTTGAAATGACCGGCCTCAGCTTTGTTCGTATGCTTCTCGCTCTTTTGCATGAAGCCAACTTGAACTGCCTGATAGCCGTCTTTCTCCACTGTCTTCAGTTGCGTGACTACGCAAGGACCAGCTTCAATAACGGTGCATGGTATGTTCTTGCCGTCAGCACCGAAAACGGATGTCATTCCGATTTTTTTACCTAATAAACCTGCCATTTTAGCTGTTTAATTTAGATGATTAATTAATTTGGGTTAATTGTAACTTCCACTCTCGCCCGCGGGGTGTGTATCTGCCATATGGCTTCGTTCACCCTATCCGAGGGAAGTGGCCTGTTAATGTACTACACTTTAATCTCGACTTCAACACCGCTGGCTAATTCGAGTTTCATGAGAGCCTCTACCGTTTTGCCGTTAGACTCGTAGATGTCTATCAAGCGTTTGTAGCTGGCAAGCTCAAATTGCTCACGCGATTTTTTGTTAACGAAAGTTGAGCGGTTAACTGTGAAGATACGCTTGTGTGTCGGCAGTGGAATTGGACCACTTACAATAGCACCAGTAGCTTTGACAGTCTTCACAATCTTCTCAGCTGATTTGTCAACCAAGTTGTGGTCGAACGATTTCAGTTTGATACGAATTTTTTGACTCATTGTTTTGTTTTTTTATTTGTTAGTTAATTGCGTCGTACGTGGTTCGCAAAGAGTCATTTGCTTGCGTCCTACGCGTACGAGCGCGTTAATTGATTTTAGGTATTGCTTGTTTATACCAGTTCCGCTCTACCGCCACACTCTGTTAGAATAGCCTTGGCTATGGACGGAGAAACAATCTCATAGTGAGAGAACTCCATCGAGCTGGTAGCACGTCCTGACGTAATAGTACGCAAAGCGGTTACATAGCCGAACATCTCGCTCAGTGGCACTTTCGCCTTGATAATACGAGCACCTGTGCGAGCGGTATCCATTCCCTCTACTTGACCTCGACGTTTGTTCAAGTCTCCGATGACATCACCCATATTCTCTTCCGGAGTTACTACCTCTATTTTCATGATAGGCTCCATCAAAGCAGGTTTTGCCTTTGAGCAGGCATTCTTGAATGCGATTTGTGCACAGATTTCGTAGCTCAATTGATCGGAATCCACCGGATGGTAACTACCATCTATAACAGTTACTTTCAGTTTATCCAATGGGAAACCTGCCAAAACGCCATTCTTCATAGCCGTCTGGAAGCCCTTCTCAATAGCAGGAATAAACTCCTTGGGGATATTACCACCCTTGACTTCGTTGACAAATTGCAGACCGCCCTCAAACTGCTCATCAGCAGGTTCTACGCGAACTATCATATCAGCGAATTTACCACGTCCACCGGATTGTTTCTTGTACGTTTCACGAAGTTCCACTGGAGCTGTGATCGCCTCACGATAAGCCACTTGCGGGCGACCCTGATTGCACTCAACCATAAACTCGCGTCTTAAACGATCGATAATGATTTCCAAATGCAACTCACCCATACCGGAGATAACGGTCTGCCCCGTTTGTTCATCGGTCTTGACGGTGAATGTAGGATCTTCCTCTGCCAATTTGCTCAAACCTATACCGAGTTTATCAATATCTGCTTGACTCTTAGGCTCTACAGAAATGCCTATCACGGGAGCAGGAAACTCAATAGACTCCAACGTAATCAATTTATCTTCAGAGCAAAGCGTATCGCCCGTACGAATATCCTTAAATCCAACTCCGGCACCGATATCTCCTGCGCAAATCACATCCACAGGATTTTGATGATTGGAGTGCATTTGGAATATACGAGAAATACGTTCCTTCTTGCCCGAGCGCGTATTATATATATAGGAGCCAGCTTCCAATTTTCCGGAATAAACACGGAAATAGCACAAACGTCCCACATACGGATCAGTTGCAATCTTGAATGCCAATGCACAAAGTGGTTCATTCTCATTAGGATGGCGAACGACCTCTTTCTCTGTACGTGGATCTACACCTTGAATCTCCTCTGTATCCAATGGACTCGGCAAGTAAGCACAGACAGCATCCAGCATAGTCTGAACGCCCTTATTCTTGAACGAACTGCCACAAATCACAGGGAAGATAGCCATGGATATACATCCCTTACGAATAGCTGCACGAATCTCATCCTCCGTAATGGTAGTAGGATCTGAGAAATACTTCTCCATCAGTGCATCATCAAATTCAGCACAAGTTTCCAGCATCTTATCGCGCCACTCTTCTGCCTCAGGCATCAAGTCTGCAGGAATAGGTTCTTCCTCATACTCAGCACCCATGGTTTCATCGTGCCAAATGATTGCTTTCATCTTTACCAGGTCAACTACACCCTTGAAATGCTCTTCAGCTCCAACCGGAATCTGAATCGGACAAGGAGTTGCACCCAATACTTCATGAATTTGACGAACAACATCATAGAAGTTCGCACCACTACGGTCCATTTTGTTCACATAGCACAAGCGGGGCACTTTGTATTTGTCAGCTTGACGCCAAACAGTCTCACTCTGAGGCTGCACGCCCCCCACTGCACACAATGCCATCACTGCACCATCTAAGATACGAAGCGAACGTTCCACTTCCACCGTAAAGTCCACGTGACCCGGAGTATCAATCAGATTGATTTTGTATTTACTGCCGGAATAGTTCCAATAGGTGGTGGTAGCAGCGGACGTGATAGTAATACCACGTTCCTGCTCCTGCTCCATCCAATCCATTGTCGCTGCACCATCGTGAACCTCACCTATCTTGTGAGTCAGGCCTGTATAAAACAAGATACGTTCTGAAGTAGTAGTCTTACCGGCATCAATGTGAGCCATGATACCGATGTTCCTATTATATTTCAAATCGTGTTTTGCCATTTTACGTTTCTAAGTTTTTTAGCTAATACCTTGAAAAAAAATATTAGAAACGGAAGTGTGCGAATGCACGGTTAGCTTCAGCCATACGATGCATATCTTCTTTACGCTTGAATGCACCACCTTGACTATTGATTGCATCCATGATCTCAGCAGCGAGTTTCTCTGCCATAGAATGGCCACCACGCTTGCGAGCGAAAGCAATCATATTCTTCATTGCAATACTCTCTTTACGGTCAGCACGAATTTCGGTAGGAACCTGGAAGGTAGCACCACCAATACGCTTTGACTTAACCTCTACAAGAGGAGTAATGTTGTCCAGAGCCTGTTTCCAAATGTCAAGAGCGGTTTTATCCTCCTCTTTATTCTTTTGACCAACAAGGTCTAGAGCGGTATAGAAGACACCATAAGCGGTATTCTTCTTACCATCGAGCATGAGGTGGTTCACAAATTTTGCTACCATAACCTCTCCGAAAACTGGATCTGGAATGATCACACGTTTTTTTGGTTTTGCTTTTCTCATTGTTGTTTACTTGTTTTGTTTAATCCAGTTCGCTTGCTTTCGTTTCACCTGCAGCTTACGATACTGTTTGGTTGTTTTGATTCTTCAGCTCTAACACGTAGGGCTTACTCAACCTTCAACCCGTTAATAATCTGTCCCAACGTATGGAACATTAGTTAGTTAATTTGAACTTTGCGACTTACTTTTTAGCCTTTGGACGCTTAGCACCATATTTGCTACGACGTTGAAGACGGTTTGCGACACCAGCGGTATCCAATGTACCACGAACAATGTGGTAACGAACACCCGGAAGGTCTTTTACACGACCACCACGTACCATAACGATACTGTGCTCTTGCAAGTTATGACCTTCACCTGGAATGTAAGCATTCACTTCCTTTTGGTTCGTCAAACGGACACGAGCCACCTTACGCATTGCGGAATTAGGCTTTTTAGGAGTTGTAGTGTAAACGCGTACACAAACGCCACGACGTTGTGGGCAGCAGTCCAGTGCAGGGCTTATGCTCTTGTCGATAAGTTCAGCTCCTCCTTTTCTAACTAATTGAGAAATTGTTGGCATTGTAACTTTTTTGTTGGTTAATAATTGTTGTTAATTCTGCTTTTCTACCAAGCCTCGCCCCCATACGCTACGTACGTGCGTATATGTGCGAGCGCCGAAAAAGCATGCAAAGGTACTGCTTTTTTTTGAATCACCAAAACATTGCACAGTAAATTTTTAAAATATACTCATTTTTGACGATTTATTTTCATTTTGCAATCTTGACTTTGCAAAAATCAGGGCGCTCACACATTCTTAATCCACCCAAAAAACACAATTTGATTCACCCAAAAACACAATTTAACTCACATGAACACATGAAAAAATATACACCACTTTACACCACTTTGTCTAAAACTCATGTAAAGTACTATATACCACTAAAATAGCAACAATAAAATATGTTCAAAAATCGGTTTATAATGGTGTCGAAAAAAAATTTGTGGAGAAATGTGGGGAATATTAAAAATATTTTTGTACCTTTGCAGCGAATTTTAATCAAAATCCACCTAATTACAACGACAAATGAGTACATTCATTGGAAACATAGAAGGCAAACTGGATGAAAAAGGGCGCATTTTCATTCCGGCTACCTACCGCAAAATTTTGGCTGAATACGAGTCAAAACGAGTCGTCATGCGCCGCGATACGGATAATGAATGTATCATTTTCTATCCGGAAACGATATGGAATGATAAGGTCAGTGCCTTGCGCCAAGCGCTGGATGAATGGGATCCTGAGGACCAACTTATCCTCATGCAATTTATGAGTGATGCCGAGTTTCTTGAGATGGACAACCAAGGACGTATTCTCCTACAGAAAAAAAACATTGAGAGCATTAATGCCAAACAAAACATTGTCTTTGTAGGTATGTTGGATCGGTTCGCTCTATGGAGCACAACCACTTTTGCAGAAAAGTGTATTGACCAAAAAGACTTGGCTGAGCGTATCCGTCAACGTATGAAAAAATTGAATACTGATAAGTAATTGACGGCATATTATGACGAACGCCCAGACCTACCATATTCCCGCTTTGCTCAACGACACCATCGAGGGACTCAATATCCACCCTGATGGCACTTATGTAGATGTCACCCTGGGTGGCGGTGGGCATAGCCGCGCCATCATGGAGCGACTGACAGGAACGGGGCGTTTGCTCAGTTTTGACCAAGACATGGACGCATTTACCAACGAACAACAATACGGGGAACATAGTCTGCACTTAAACCCCAGATGGCAGTTTGTACATGGTAATTTTCGTTATTTGGACAATTTTCTTGATTATTATGGCATCCATGCCATTGATGGTTTGTTAGCAGATTTGGGGGTTAGCTTTCACCACTTTGACCAAGCGGAACGCGGGTTCTCTTTTCGTTTTTCAGGTCCATTGGATATGCGAATGAATCAGCAAGGAGGCATTACAGCCACAGATATTGTCAATTCGTATTCCGAACAACAACTTGCTCAATTGCTCTACTTATATGGAGAGATGAAGAATGCACGTCAGGTGGCACATGTTCTCTGTCGTGAACGACAAAATAAGATAATCTCTCGCACAGAACAATTAGTAGAGATTCTCACTCCGTTATGCGGACGCGACAAAGAGAAAAAGGATTTAGCACGCTTATTTCAGGCTTTACGTATCGAAGTAAACGATGAATTGGGGGCACTACGCGAAATGCTATCTGTTGCGAAAAAACTGCTCCGCCCGGGCGGGCGAATAGCTATACTGACCTATCATTCCTTGGAGGATCGCATTGTCAAGAATTTCCTACGGAGTGGCAACATTGAAGGAATCATTGAGAAAGATTTTTACGGTAATATCCTGACACCTTTCCGCGTGATAGAGAAAGGACTGACCGCCGATGCAAAAGAGGTGCAACAAAACCCAAGAGCACGCAGTGCCAAACTGCGCGTAGCAGAGAAAATATAGTACTCGTAAAGCACACCACAAAAGAACGACGTAGCAAGAGATGACCGATAAAATATTTCAATTATTGAGAGAGGTCTTAACAGGGAATATTCTCACACGAGAGTTTGTTAAGAAACAACGTAAATTGCTAATGCTGATTGCTGCATTGATTTTTGTATATATTTATTTCGGATATTTGGCTCAACGCCAACATAGACATTTGGCAGAGATTCAGCAACAAATAGAAGAAGCCTCTTATATGCAACTGACCATCAATGCCAAACTGACCGATATCACCCGCCCCTCTTCCATAGCCAAGCAACTGGAGGAACATGGCAGTAATCTGAAACAACTAACCAAACCGGTCATTCTCTTTGAGGATTAAAGATCAACACCTAAATATACGTTCCACTTGAGTGAGAGACAAAGAAATATGATTATCCGATTTGCTACCATTTTTACTGTGATAGCATTGGGTTTTGTGTGTGTACTCATCAAGATAGTCGCCATACAGACTTTTGAACGTGAGCAGTGGATGAAGATAGCTGAGCAGCAAGAAAAAGCCAATCTGATTATTCAGCCACGTCGCGGCAATATATTGGATGCCAATGGCAACCTGTTGGCAAGTAGTCTGCCGCAATATTATATTTATATGGATACGCGCGTAGAAGCGTTGCACCTCAAAGGAGGCAAATTATTCTACGAGTACGTCGATTCCATAGCAGATGGTTTGAGTCGCATCATTGGAGACAACAGCGCCGCTGCCTACAGACAGCGTATGGTTAAGGCATATCGCGGGAAACGCTACAAAGAATGCTGCATCAAGCTAAGCGACAAACGTATCAATTTCATTCAAAAGAAACAAATTGAGCAGTTACCTCTCATCAAGCGTGGCTTATACAAGAGTGGAGTCTATTTTGAGACGCAAAATCGTCGTGCCAAGCCGTATGGTAGTTTGGCTTCAAGAACCATAGGAAACCTCTATGGGCAAGAGCAAAAGGGTTACTCGGGTTTGGAAATGCAGTTTGATAACTACCTGCGTGGCAAAGAGGGAGTCTCTACCCGTCAGCGTGTGGCGGGGCGCTGGCAAAATGTACCCGTGCGAGAGGCAGAAAACGGCTGCGATATCGTCACTACATTGGATGCTAACTTGCTGGATATTTGCGAAACAGCACTGCGTGCTCGTTTGGATAAGACACAAGCCGACTGGGGATGTTGTATTCTGATGGAAACCCATTCCGGTGAAATCAAGGCTATCTGCAATCTCGACCGAACAGAAGACGGCAATTATTATGAGAGTGCCAACCATGCTGTCACACGCGTAGAACCCGGCAGCACATTCAAAACAATTGCTCTGATGGCAGCCATGGATGATGGCAAGATAGATATTGACGATACTGTATCCGTCACGCGCAAGCCATGGATGTACAATGGCCTCAAACATACCGACGCACACCCTAACGACACCGTTTATACTGTCCGAAGTGCATTAGCCATCTCCAGCAACATTGCATTAGCTAAAATCATCACGGAAAGTTACGAAAAGAAGGCAACTAAGTTTGTCAAGAAACTGACTGAAATGGGCATCACGGAT
Organism: Candidatus Colicola coprequi; assembly: GCA_018065765.1. Classification (GTDB taxonomy): domain Bacteria; phylum Bacteroidota; class Bacteroidia; order Bacteroidales; family Paludibacteraceae; genus Colicola; species Colicola coprequi. The sequence goes on along the minus strand of JAGHSR010000004.1, from coordinate 11,631 downwards.
AGTGTATATATAGAAATACCCGGAGCCACCAATCCTCTCATTCGTGTGCCCAAAGATGCAGGCACATTGAGCAAGATGTCTTACGGCTACTCCGTAGAATTGTCACCCATTCAGATTATTATGTTCTACAATGGGATAGCCAACGATGGCAAGATGATACGTCCTTTCCTTGTGAAAGAGATTCGCAAAAATGGCAGAACCATTGAGCAGTTTGAGACCAGCGTAGTCAAGTCCGCTCTATGCAAACACTCTACTTTGGAGGATATCAAATTAGCACTGCACGATGTTGTGTGGGACGATTCGCTGGCAGGAACCGCGAGTGTCATCAAAGGAACGCGCATACGAAAAGCACAGAGTCAATTGGTTCATATCGCCGGCAAAACGGGGACGGCCCAGATTAGTGAAAATGGACGGTACTACAACAACCGACACCGTATGACCTTTGTAGGGTATTTCCCCGAGGAAGACCCGCAATATACCTGTTTGTGCATGATACAGCACCCACGCAATGCCGGAGGCTATGATGCCGGATTGGATTGCGGTATCGTAGTGCGACAAATTGCCGAAAAAACGATAGCTACCACCGGATTTACCATCTACAAACGAGGACAGAAACATTTTGTCAAACGATAAATATGGCAACACTAAAAAAAGCATAACTACTATGAAACTTGCTCAGTTAATTCAGGCCATTGAGCCCAAACAAGTGTTGGGTAGCACCAACATTGAGATTACAGGTATTCAGTTCGATTCCCGCAAAGTAGAGCCGGGCAATCTGTTTGTCGCTCAAACCGGAACCACCATGGATGGGCATACTTTCATTGATGCATGTATTGAGAAGGGAGCTTCGGCTGTGGTTTGTGAGCGGACAGACACCATCCATGCCGCTAATGCAACGACCATCATTGTGGTGGACAATTCCGACAAAGCGTTAGGGTTGATGGCAAATGAATGGTTTGGACAACCCAGTCGTCATCTGACATTGGTGGGTGTGACCGGTACCAATGGCAAAACCACTATTGCCACATTGCTTTACAAGATGGTTCGGGCTATGGGTAAGAAAGCAGGTCTGCTCTCTACGGTCATCAATTACGTGGATGCGGACGCTGTACCATCCACCCACACGACACCTGATGCCTTAGCCCTTAACGAGTTGCTTAGTCAGATGGTCCAAGCAGGATGTGAATATGCCTTTATGGAGGTTAGTAGTCATAGTATCGCCCAAGAAAGAATTGCGGGTTTGGACTTTGACGGAGCTTTATTCACCAATCTTACGCGCGACCATATAGATTATCATAAGACATTTGACAACTACCGCGATACAAAAAAACGTCTGTTTGACTCACTCAAAAAGACTGCTTTTGCCATCAGCAACAAGGATGATAAGAATGGATTAGTTATGTTACAGAACTGCAAAGCAGAACTGCATACCTACTCCACCCGCTCATTGGCGGACTATAAGGCATCTATCCTTGAGGAAGGATTTGACGGCATGCTACTCAGTATCAACGGACAGGAAGTATTCGTACCTCTGGTGGGACGATTCAACACAAGCAATATTCTTGCTATTTATGGTGCTGCCATTTGTTTAGGATTTGAATCTGCCGAAGTATTGCGAATTTTGAGTACACTGACGGCTGTTAATGGCCGCTTTGAGGCTATTCATTCCCCTAAAGGATGGACGGCTATTGTTGATTACGCACACACTCCGGATGCGGTAGATAACGTCATCCGTACCATCAACGAAATACGCAAACGCGGCTCCAAGTTAATCACAGTTGTCGGTTGTGGTGGCAATCGTGACAAGGGCAAACGCCCCATGATGGCCCAGATAGCCAAACGCGGCAGTGATTGTCTCATCTTGACTAGTGACAACCCGCGCGACGAACAGCCGCAAGACATTCTGCAAGATATGGCAGCAGGTCTAACCGAAGAGGAACTACGCGAGACGCTCATCATCGAGGACCGCGCCTCAGCTATACAAACGGCTTGCGTCATGGCACAAGCGGATGACGTAATCTTGGTAGCAGGCAAGGGGCATGAAGATTATCAAATCATCAAGGGGGTCAAGCACCACTTTGATGACCATGAGGTTATCCGTCGATTCGTATAAAACAACAACTAAAAACTATACTCTATGTTATATAGTCTATTTACACATTTGAGTGAACTGCCGGGAGCACGATTGATGACGTATATTTCGTTTCGTGCCATCATAGCCGGTGTTATTGCTATGTTCGTCAGTATTTATTTTGGCAAGTGGTTCATTGCACTGCTTCATCGCAAGCACATCAGTGAGACGCAACGAGATGCCAAAACCGATCCGTTTAATGTGGCCAAAAAAGGAGTTCCCACCATGGGAGGTTTGGTCATTATCCTCAGTATCTTGCTACCATGCCTACTGATAGGCAAACTGAGCAATATCTACTTGATTTTGATGATGCTGACTACTCTATTGCTCGGTGCTATCGGTTTTGCAGACGACTATATCAAAACATTCCGTCACAACAAGGATGGATTGAACGGATGGATTAAGATTGCAGGACAAGTTACTCTGGGGCTAATAGTAGGTCTGACTTTGCGTTATAGTCCCGTCACGGTGATGAACGAACAGGTGAGTACGCGTATTGAGAACAACATTACTATCGTGGAGAAAACACCTGATGTTAAATCCACCCGCACCACAATTCCATTTGTCAAGAATCACAACTGTAACTATGCCAATCTATTCAGTTGGATAGGTGAGAGTAGCAAGTATCGTGCCGGTTGGATTTTCTTTGTACTGCTGACTGTGTTTGTTGTGGCTGCCGTGAGCAACGGTGCCAACCTCAACGATGGTATGGATGGTATGTGTGCCGGCAACTCTGCTATCATAGGCGTTGCGCTCATTGTGCTCAGTTATGTGAGTGGCAATGTCGTCTTTGCCGACTATTTTGACGTAATGTATATTCCGGGGTCGGAAGAACTTGTGGTGTTTTTGGCAGCATTTGTGGGAGCACTCGTTGGTTTTTTGTGGTTCAACGGCTTTCCTGCACAAGTCTTCATGGGTGATACAGGCAGTCTCACCATCGGAGGAATCATCGGCGTATGCGCTGTCATTATCCACAAGGAACTGCTCATTCCCATCTTGTGTGGTGTCTTCCTCATGGAGAGCGTCAGTGTCATCTTACAAACACAGGTGTATAAGTTCGGCAAACGACATGGCAAACACATCCGCGTTTGGAAACGTACGCCACTACACGACCATTTCCGAACCAGCGTGGAGCAAGTCATCCAAAACGACCCAACTTGTCGTATTCTTTTCCGCGGTTCGGGCGAACTGCATCACGAAACCAAGATTGTGTTGCGTTTCTGCATCGTGACATTACTGCTGGCAGCATTCACTATTTTAACATTGAAAATCAGATAACATGAAACGAGTCGTTATTTTAGGAGCAGGTGAGAGCGGAGCGGGAGCTGCCGTCTTAGCGAAAGAGAAGGGTTTTGACGTTTTTGTGAGCGACATGGGGCAGATTAAACCCGAATACCGTGCACTATTAGATCAAAACGGTATCAGTTGGGAGGACAGTCAGCACACGGAGGCTCTCATCTTGAATGCAGACGAAATCATCAAGAGCCCCGGCATTCCGGATACCGCACCTATCATTCAGCGTCTGCAGGCACAAAACACGCCTATCATTTCCGAGATTGAGTTTGCCGCACGCTATACCACCGCTAAGATGATTTGCATCACGGGGTCTAACGGCAAAACCACTACCACTTCGCTCATCTACGATATGTTGCGTCGTGCCGGCTTGGATGTGGGATTGGCCGGTAATATCGGCAACTCCTTAGCGCTGCAAGTGGCTCATGAGGACCATCAGTACTACGTCATCGAACTCAGCAGTTTCCAGTTAGATAACATGTACCAATTCAAGGCCGACATAGCCATTTTGCTCAATATCACTCCCGATCATCTTGACCGATACAATTTCGAGATGCAGAACTACATCAATGCCAAACTGCGCATCACACGCAATCAAACGGCTGAAGACGCGTTCATCTATTGGAGCGAAGACCCTATTATCGACCGCGAGATAGCACGCATACGTCCACAGGCTACGTTATATCCGTTTGGTAGCGAGACGCATAATGTGGCTTACACCGACTCACGCAATCTCATCATCGCGGCACGCAAAGATGTGCAACCGCTGCAAGTTCCTCTGGATGAACTGAGCCTCAAAGGTAAGCACAACTGTCTCAATTCCATGGCGGCTTCCATAGCAGCGCAGATACTGAACATCCGAAACGAAACGATACGCGAGAGCCTGACTCAATTTGCCGGCGTGGAACATCGTTTGCAATATGTCGCTACAGTGCGTGGTGTCAAGTTCATCAACGACTCCAAGGCCACCAATGTCAATAGCTGTTGGTACGCTTTAGAGAGTATGACCACTCCTACCGTTCTCATTTTGGGCGGCAAGGACAAAGGCAACGACTATAGCGAAATTGACGACCTCGTCCGCGAGAAATGTCATACGCTCGTCTTCATGGGACTGCACAACGAAAAACTGCGTGAACACTTCTCCTCGTTTGGATTACGCATTATTGATACGGATAATCTCCAAGATGCAGTCGTAGGTGCTTATGAGGCTGCACATGACGGAGATACAGTGTTGCCGTCACCATGCTGTGCCAGCTTTGATCTTTTCAGCAGCTACGAGGACCGTGGCGACAAGTTTATGGCTGCGGTACGGAATCTATAATTGTATCACTCACAACCTATCTTGTATGTTCAACGACAAACGCAAATACATAGACAAACCCTTTTGGAGGTTGTTCATCATCTTAATAGTGGTGGCGATCATCGCCCTCTTCAGTGCAGGTAGTACTCTGGCTTATGCTGACGATAGCTTATTGGGACCTATCCTCAAGCAGATTATCTTCATTGCTATGGGAGTTGCTGCAGCGTGGTTCATACAGTTTTTACCCACATGGTCTATTCGACTGGTCGGCTATGGCATTCTGGCGGTATCCATCGTGTGCATTCTGCTTATCTTGCCTCCTAACAGTCCTTTTGCCAGCAATATCAACGAGGCTTCCAGATGGTTCAAATTGGGTGCATTGCAGTTTCAACCATCCGAATTGGCAAAAATGAGTCTGGTCATTGTAGTGGCAGACCTACTGACCCGCATCAAGAACCCGGAAGATGAACGCAAATACTTTCTTTACACCTTAGCACTGACAGTCATTACCTGCCTGCCCATTATGTTGAGCAACTTGAGCACTGCTATTTTGTTAGCAGGAATCGTCTTCCTTATGTGGTTTTTGACGCGTATCAATTGGCGCTACTATTGCACAGTAGCAGGTGTGTGCATCGCGCTGATGATAATGGGCTATTTCATAGTAGAGTTTGGCTATGTTCGGCCTGAACGGGAATTAAAGGGTCCACTCAAGCGGGCCACGTTGTGGGTTAAACGTATCGATGCCAAGATACTCGACAATCGCACCGATTCCGAAACGTTTCGCTTGACCGATGAGAACTACCAGAGTTCTATAGCCAAAGTAGCAATTGCTCGTGGAGGAAAATCGCCTATTGGCGTACTGCCGGGCAATAGTCAGGAACGTGATTTTCTGCCTTTGGCGTATGCTGACTATATCTTTGCAATCATCGTCGAAGAGACGGGATTCATAGGAGCCCTCTTGCTTATCCTATTGTATTTAGCGATATTAGTCCGTGCATGCTATGCGTCCACCAAGTTTGCTGATTCGGCATCCATGCTCATGGTGATGGGACTGGCGCTTTTGCTTACATGTCAGGCGCTCATTTCCATGATGGTGGCAGTAGGTCTGGGACCGGTAACAGGACAACCCTTGCCTATGATTAGCAAAGGAGGAACATCGGTCACTGTTACCAGCCTGTACTTCGGCATCATGATGTGCGTAGCGCGAGAGCAGAACCAACTGCAAGCTGAACAACAGGCAGTCAAACAAGAGAGCTTCAACGAAATACCAACCATCACATTGGATTTGGATCCAAAGAACGAAAACGAAAACAAAAACGAAAACGAAAACAAAAACGAAAACATAGTCTGAATCATGAAATATCTTATTTCCGGCGGAGGGACCGGTGGACATATTTTCCCCGCAGTCAGTATTGCTAATGCGCTTCGTGAATTGGATTCAGAAGCACAGATTTTGTTTGTAGGTGCTTTAGGTCGCATGGAGATGCAACGTGTGCCGGAGGCTGGTTATCAGATTGTCGGTTTGCCCGTACGTGGATTTGACCGCCGACACTTATTGCGCAATATCGGTGTATTATTTGACCTATGCCGTTCACTTATCCGGGCTCGCCGTATTGTTCGTAATTTTGCTCCGGACGTTGCTGTAGGGGTGGGCGGATACGCCAGTGGAGCTGCCATGAAGGTAGCAGCACGTATGGGCGTACCTGTCCTGTTGCAGGAGCAAAACGGATTTGCGGGAGTAACCAACAAACTGCTCAAAAACGATGCCGATGTCATCTGTGTGGCATATGAAGGTATGGAACGATTCTTCCCCAAGGAGAAAATTATCCTCACGGGCAATCCTGTTCGCCAAAACCTCCTCGCCCCGACAAATTTAATGTGCGATGCTCCATCCTCACCTACTCTGCTTATCATCGGTGGCAGTTTGGGTGCGCGCACCGTCAATCAGGCTATTGCTGCCGGATTGGGTGATTTACGAGACGCTGGCGTACGTGTCATTTGGCAAACCGGTAAAGCTTATTTTGAGCAATGCCAACAGGCAGCAGCTCCCTATGCCGGTGAGTGGTTGCAATGTACGGACTTCCTTACGGATATGCCTATGGCATATGCCCAAGCCGACTTGGTCATTTCGCGTGCAGGTGCCAGTTCCATCAGCGAAATTTGCCTATTAGGCAAACCGGCTATACTCGTCCCCTCACCCAATGTGGCAGAGGATCATCAGACACACAATGCCATGGCACTGGTCAACAAGGATGCAGCCGTACTGGTCAAAGACGTAGATGCAAGTTCTTCACTCGTGGCTACAGCGCTTAGTCTTATTAAAGACACCGCCCGCTTGAAGACATTGCGTGAGCACGCTCTGACTATGGCACAACCCGATTCTGCTCGACGTATCGCTGAGCAGGTTATACGATTGGCGAATCTACGAAAAGAAAAATAATGAAAATCGCACTAATAGGATATGGCAAGATGGGGCACGTGCTGGAACAAATAGCCCTAAACCGTGGACATGAGATTGTAGCCCGCATCGATAGAGACAATATCGACGACTTCGATTCTGAGGCATTCAGTTCGGCAGATGTGGCGATTGAGTTCACTACTCCCGACACAGCGGAAAGCAATATCCGACGCGCATGGAAGAAGCATATCCCTGTGGTTGCAGGTACTACAGGTTGGAACGCTGAACGACTGAAGCAAGAGGCAAAACAAGTGGGCGAAACGTTGGTTTGGAAGAGCAATTTCTCCATCGGAGTCAATGTTTTTTTTGAACTCAATCAACATTTGGCACACTATTTGCAACCGTACTCACAGTACACACCATCCATCACGGAGGTGCACCATATTCACAAACTGGACAGACCTTCCGGCACTGCCAAAACCTTGGCAGAAGCCATCGGTCAGGTGGAGATAGAGTCCATACGTGAGGGAGAGGTTCCCGGCACGCATATTGTCACATGGGATTCACCACAAGACACAATAATCATCACACACATAGCCAAGGGGCGCGAAGGATTTGCCTTGGGAGCTATGATAGAAGCAGAACATATCTATGAATCACGATCAAAAAAACAACCATCCATCTGAAATCAGTAATCTTAAACAACGTATAACCAACGTCCCAACCAAGGGATGGATAGCAGGCTCTGTATGGGGAGGGCTCTATGTGGCGTTCATCATATGGGTATCGTGGGGGGATTGGTCTTCGTTGGGATGGCTGGCGATACTGCCAATCATCGTTGATGCGTTCACTACTAAGTTCATCCACTGGTCTTGGTGGCGCAAATACAAGGACACCAACAAGGGACTCTATACCCTCTGCTCGTGGATTGATGCCATCGTATTTGCCTTGGTAGCGGTGTACTTTATCAATCTATATATCTTCCAAAACTACCAGATTCCCTCCTCATCGTTGGAGAAATCCTTGCGTGTGGGTGATTTCTTGTTTGTTAGCAAGATGGCTTACGGAGCACGCGTCCCTAATACGCCGCTCAGTATGCCTCTCGTTCAGCACACTATGCCTACATGGTTGGGAGGGGGGAAATCCTATATCCAAAATCCACAATGGGAATACAAGCGACTCAAGGGGTGGACATCCCCCCAAAAAGGGGATATAGTAGTGTTCAATTTCCCCACAGGCGATACCGTGTGCCTCAAAATGCAAAACCCCGACTACTACACCCTGTGTTACTACTACGGCAAATCTATGGTGCACAACCGACAAGATGTGTTTGGGGATATAGTCTATCGTCCCGTTGACCGCCGCGAGAACTATGTCAAACGTTGTGTGGGAACACCGGGGGATTCGCTTAAAATAATAGACAACATCGTTTTCACCAAACTGTCATCCTCGTCCGGTGAATGGCAACAAGAACCCAAACGCGAAGGGGTGCAACTCAACTACTTGGTTGAGACCGATGGACACATACTCACCGATGGATATTTGAGCCGCATAGGAATCAATCGGGACGATCGCCATCAACCCATGCCGGGATTGTATCGTTTCCCACTGACGGAAACTATGAGAACCGAACTGAGCAAGAACCCCCACGTGCTATCCATGCAAGTTGAGCCGGAAATGGACGGAGGGGCTGTTTATCCATTGGGACACAACGACTGGACTCGAGATAATTATGGACCTATATATATTCCTCGCCGTGGGGATAAAGTGATGATTACAGAAGACAACTACTGGCTGTATCAGCGTATCGCCTCGGCTTACGAACATCAGCCCATGCAGGTTGGAGAGGAATACACGTTTGCGATGGACTACTATTGGATGCAAGGGGACAATCGTCATAATTCGGCTGACAGCCGTTATTGGGGGTTTGTGCCGGAAGATCACATTGTAGGACGTCCTGTGTTTATATGGCTCAGCATCGAGAAAGACAATCCTTGGTTCAAAGGACACATCCGCTGGAACCGCATCGGTAAAAAAGCCAAAAACTAACCTCCATTCTGCATTTTGCATTTTGCATTTTGCATTCTGCATTCTCCATTTTGCATTTTGCATTCGGCATTCTGCATTTTGCATTCTGCATTCTCCATTCTCAATTCTCCATTCTCCTTTGTTCCTCCCTACCGCATATCTTCCTCCGCTTGAGTACTTCCGCCTGTTGCCGGAAGCACAGATTGAGGTGTGCGAAAATTTCCCCAAACGCACCTTGCGCAATCGTGCCCTGTTAGTCCCTCCCTTCCCCTCTCCCTCTCACTACCAATCACCAATAACCAATCACCAATCACCAATCACCAATCACCAATCTTCAATCTCCAATCTAACAACATCGTGCATTGTGCATCGTGCATCGTGCATCTCTCCCCTCCTTCTCACCATCCCCGTTGCTAAAGCCAATTCCAAGCAGTTGACACGTGATGTTCGTATCACATACCAACTTGCGTGGCAACAGCAGCACTGGCATACCATCGAGGCAATTTATCGACACACACCTTACTTCCAGTATTTTGAGGACTACTTGCGTCCGTTCTATGAGCGCCAATACACGTTTTTGATAGATTTCAACACCCTCCTCAACGATACCATTCTCTCCCTACTCCAACACATCCCCCCAATCACCAACTTTCCCTTTCCCTCTCCCTCTCACTCTCACTCCCTTCCCTTTAGGGAGGGGTCGGGGGTAGGCTTCCCCTACACCTCTTCATGGCACGGTCCACTCGCATTCCCGTGGGAAAATCAACCCAGCGTACTGAGCCATCTATTCGATCACTAAACTCATACCTCTCCTACATCCTATCGCGCAGCGTTCTTACCCCCATACAGCGCAGCGACCTATAGCACCTATAGGGTCTATCCCTTGTTGCCGAACGCGATGGGTCGGGTAAATGCTTAATTGATTGCTATATTTATATTATTAGGTGGCATTTTATTCGGTGCACGGTTCACAATGCACAATGCACAATGCACGGTTCACGATGCACGATGCACGGTGCACGATGTAAATTTGTAAATGATGCGAATGATGACGCCGCAAGCGGCTAATGATGCGAATGATGTGAGGACGCGCCGGAGGCGCAACGAGAGCGGACAAAAAAACAACCGCCTCGATTACTCGAAGCGGTCGTATTCGTTCAAACAATTAACTTGTCAGAGATATTACTTGCACACGGGGCGCACGGGTAGCCCGTAGCTGCGATAGAAGTTGCCCCAAACCACGCTTGACGAATTGAAGTAGAGGCGGTACGCGCTGCCCGAGTAGTCATCGTAGAGCGAAGAGGACCAGTAGAAGCCGATGGAACCGGCACCTGCGCGCGACGAACCGTTGTAGTAGCCGGCAGCGGGCAAAAAGATTGAGTTATTCTCATAACCAGATACTAGGCTGGTAAATTTATAACCATTCACGTTATTTAGTGTAGTCCACTCTTTGGCGCACTTACTTCCATCTAACAATTCGTCCATCTCTGCCTTGGTAGGCATACGCCAACTGCCTCCCCAATTCACATGAGCAGCGTCATCTTCTGGGTCAAGAACAGTCTTGCCTCCGTCGAGATAGTACTTCTGGAATGTTAAACCATCATCATTCGTATCAAAATACGTACTCCAATCATAGGTGGTTTTGGTACTTGTTTCGCCCCAAGCGAAATAGTCGTCATAGCCTTCGGGAGTGGTAGCACCCACATTGCAGGTTGCCCATTTAACGCTCAAGCCAAGGTCAACGTATGCGTGACCATTATAGGGGTCAGCCACCTCTTTTGCAGGCATATTTAGGCACTCGCCGGCTGTAAAGGTTTTAGCAGCAGAAGTTGCGAAAGAGCAAATCTTGGCAGGAGTTGTGGCATTATCATATATCTCTGCCTCGAACAGATACGTGCTCGCAGGAACAACCATATAGAAAGGAGTAGCCTCTGCCGAAGTAGTACCAATTGCCACACCACCGGTGCAGGTCAGGGTGTAAGATACAGCAGGATTGGCGGTCTTGTTGGTGAACACAATCTTACCAACAGTCTTATCCGTGCCAAAGAGGTTGAGTTGCACCATTGCATATTGAGCTTGGAGGGTTGCATTAACACCTAATGTGCAATTGGTTGCCGTAAAGAGCATCTTGTCGGCAGGGATAGTTTTGGTAGTGGAATAAACCTGTGCGCTCAAATCGGGTGCCTCAACAGGATACTGAATATCAAATGTGCTGCCGGCTGCGGGCATAGTACCTACAAACTCGCCTTCATTCAAACCGGGTTCGGAACTCAGTGTAAACTCAGCGGTTTTGTCACCTACCTTCACTAAAATCTTATCGCCTTCTTCCCAAGTAAAGTCGATTCGATTATCCGTGGTGTTGTCTCTACCTGCCACCTTGCGAGGAGCGGCTTGATTGGCGTTGTCACCTGTACCAACGGTCAGGGTTACTTGTTGCCCTTCCTTAAAAGGTGTTCCTTCGGGAGCGTTATTGAGGGCATT
>JAGHSR010000018.1 GCA_018065765.1 Candidatus Colicola coprequi | reverse complement strand
ACCCCCCATATATCTACGAAAACCTTATCTCCATAGTTAAGAACATAGTCAGTCGGTGTTTCTTGATAAGGATTAACCGGTTGTAGCGAACCTGTGAATAGTTTGCTGCCGAAAATCAGAATGAGTAGTAGTTTCATGTTCTATTTTTTTTAGTCACGACAAAAGATGTCGCGGGTATATACTTTTGTTTTTACATCGTCCAAGATGGAGTCATAGCGATTGGCAATGATGGCATTGGATTGTGCTTTGAAAATCGTTATGTCATTCACAACTCGACTGCCGAAGAACAACGTCCCATCTGCCAATGTCGGTTCGTAGATGATGACCTGTGCCCCTTTGGCTTTGACACGTTTCATAATGCCCTGTATGCTGGACTGACGGAAATTGTCGGAATTGGATTTCATTGTCAAACGATAGACGCCTATGATAGGTGGCTCCAGTATGGATTGGTTGGTTCCGGATTCTTGATGCCATTGGTTGTTGGCGGAGTAGGAATAGTAGCCTGCCATTTGCAGCACTCGGTCAGCAATGAAGTCTTTGCGTGTGCGATTGCTATCTACAATGGCTTGAATTAGGTTCTCAGGAACGTCTGCGTAGTTGGCAAGCAGTTGTTTTGTATCCTTGGGCAAGCAATATCCGCCATAGCCAAAACTTGGATTGTTATAGTGAGAACCGATGCGAGAATCAAGGCACACACCATCAATGATGTGTTGCGTGTTGAGACCTTTGATCTCTGCGTAGGTGTCCAATTCATTGAAGAAGCTAACTCGCAGAGCCAAATAGGTGTTGGCAAAAAGTTTGACTGCTTCCGCCTCAGTGGTACCCATGAAGAGGGTAGGAATATCCTGTTTGATGGCTCCCTGCTGCAACATGTGGGCAAAACACTCGGCTGCAGGGCGGAGTTCTTCCTGATTGAACCCAACAATAATGCGCGAGGGGTACAGATTGTCGTAGAGGGCTTTGCTTTCACGCAAGAACTCCGGTGCAAAAAGCAATTTTGCTTGGGGATATTTGTGGTGCAAACTTTCGGTGTAACCGACAGGAATGGTGGATTTGATTATCAAGATTGCGTTGGGATTGACCGCCATCACTTGCTCTACAACCATTTCCACAGCACCGGTGTCAAAGAAGTTTTTTTGTGGGTCGTAATTGGTAGGAGTGGCTATGAGAACCAGTTCTGCATCACGATAAGCCTGCTGACCATCCGTTGTGGCGGTCAGATGTAAAGCTTTTTCGGCAAAGTATTTCTCAATGTATTCATCCTGTATGGGTGACTGCCGCCGATTGATCATTCCTACTTTTTCAGGAATGATATCAACAGCGGTTACTTCGTTGTGTTGCGAAAGGAGAGTGGCCAGGGAGAGCCCGACATATCCTGTTCCTGCTACGGCTATTTTCATCTCAAAAAGTGCTTGAATTTATGAAGGTGGGACGTTATAGTCTGCCATCTACGAGGCTACGATCAACGAAGTTCTTAACATCAAAGATGACGGCATCCTGCTCTTGGTATTTCTTGAAATCGAAGTTGTAAAATTCCTTGTGACTTACACAAGCGATGATAGCTGAATATTGCTTGTTCGGATCAATAACCGGAAGTAAGTTTTTGCCATACTCATGTTTTACGACTGCAGGATTAGCCCATGGGTCGTAAATATCCACATTCACACCAAAATCTTCCAATTCGTTGGCAATATCCACCACCTTCGTGTTGCGGCAATCCGGGCAGTTCTCCTTAAAGGTGACGCCCAATATCAAGATATTGGCATTCTTGATTTTGTGGTCCTTCTGAATCATAAGTTTGAGTGTCTTGTCAGCAATGAATTTGGCAATGGAGTTGTTCACTGCACGACCGGACAGAATGACTTGCGGATCATAACCGAGGCTTCTGGCTTTGTGTGCCAAATAATAGGGATCCACAGATATGCAATGTCCTCCTACCAATCCGGGGCGGTACTTGAGGAAATTCCACTTGGTACCAGCTGCTTCAATCACGTCATTGGTATCAATGCCAACACGGTCACAAATGAGTGCCAACTCGTTCATGAACGAGATATTCACATCCCGTTGACTGTTTTCAACAGCCTTGGCAGCTTCAGCCACTTTCATGTTCGGTGCACGGTGTGTGCCGTTCAGCAGGATGGAGTTGTATAGGGCATCTACTATATCTGCCACTTCCGGAGTGGAACCCGAGGTGATCTTCTTGATTTTGGTCAGCGTGTTCACCTTATCTCCCGGATTGATGCGCTCTGGTGAGTAACCGCAGAAGAAGTCCACATTAAATTTCAAGCCCGAATTCTTTTCCAACACCGGCACGCAGTCTTCCTCCGTGCAACCCGGGTAAACGGTGGATTCATAAATGACGATATCTCCACGATTTAGCGTCTTGACGATGGTTTCGCTTGCCTTCAACAGAGGCGTCAAATCCGGATTGTTGAACCGGTCAATGGGGGTGGGCACCGTGACGATGTAGGTGTTAACTTGTTTTAAGTCTTCGGGATCGGATGAGAATGTCAAACCTATCTTGCCGGTAGAGCGGAAAGCATCGCGAGCCTGCTGCATACCTACTAAGTCAGCCTCCAATGTGTGGTCCTCACCACGTTCCAACTCCTCCACACGGGCTTTGAAAATATCAAATCCGATGACACGATACTTTTTGCCATACTCAATGGCCAACGGCAACCCTACATAGCCCAGCCCAATAACTGCAATTTGTCTGTCTTGTAAGTTCATATTATTTGTTTTTTTTTGTTTAATTTCGAGTTAACTCTTGTGCGAGCAAGCACGCTCGCGAAATAAAGCCCGCAAAGATAATACATTTATTTTATATGCGCAAGCACGCGCAATAAAAAAGCCAATAAAGCGTTTTTTATTTGTATGTGTAAATTTTATTTTGTACCTTTACGCGCTAATTTTGGATTAAAGTGTATAAAATGAAAAATTTCAAATTTTGGAACGCGTTATGTGGCTGGGTGGTGTTTGCCATAGCGGCTGCAACGTATCTGCTGACGGTGGAACCCACCGCTTCGTTCTGGGATTGTGGAGAGTTCATCTCCAGTGCACACAAACTAGATGTAGGACACCCACCCGGAGCGCCGTTTTTTATGCTAATGGGGCATTTCTTTTCCCTGTTTGCAAGTGATACCAGCCATGTAGCTATGTGTGTGAACGCTATGTCGGCAATGGCGAGTGCTTTCTGTATTTTGTTCCTTTTCTGGACCATTACGGCTTTGGCTAAGAAACTCGTTAAGCCCGATACTTTAGCTCGTGGCATCGCATTGCTGGGAGCAGGCGCTGTGGGGGCGTTGGCTTATACATTCTCCGACACATTCTGGTTCTCGGCTGTCGAAGGGGAAGTGTATGCATCATCGTCATTGTTCACGGCCATCGTTTTTTGGCTGATTCTCAAGTGGGATGAACATGCCGACGAGGATGGGTCTGACCGCTGGCTGATACTAATTATGTACCTAATGGGACTCAGTATCGGTGTGCACCTGCTGAACCTGCTGACTATTCCGGCTATTGTGATGGTGTACTATTTCCGCCGTTACGAATTCAGTTGGAAAGGTGCTATCAGCGCATTCCTGATTAGTTGTGTCATTTTGGCTGTCATTCTATATGGCATCATTCCGGGTTTCCCAACGGTAGCAGGATGGTTTGAACTCTTGTTTACTAACGTTCTCGGTTGTCCGTTCAATACCGGCTTGTATGTGGATTTGATATTGACAATCGGACTGCTTGCGTGGGGAATAGGATATACCTACAAACGTATGCAAGAGGCGTATTCCAATCGTTTGCGCTGGATTAATACGGGACTAATCATGGTAGCATGTATCCTGATTGGCTACTCCAGTTACGCTGCATTGGTGATTCGCTCCAGTGCGGATACTCCGATGGATCAAAACTCACCGGATAATGTGTTCTCACTCAAGTACTATTTGAACCGCGAACAATATGGCGATCGTCCATTGCTGTATGGTCAGACATACAATGCTCCGGTCAAATTAGAGGTCAAGGGCAATATATGTATCCCCGTGGAGAAACAAGGTCACGCACAGTATGCACCGGCTCCGTATGTGGAAGGGCAAAAGGATAAGTATGTGGTAACCGGCTACAAGACGAACTACGAGTTCATGGACGAGTTCTGCATGCTGTTCCCGCGCATGTACTCCGCGCAGGAACGACACAAGGCTGCCTACAAGGAGTGGGCTGATATCAAGGGACGTCGCGTGAAATATGACTATTGTGGACAGCAAAAAACGGACTATTGTCCTACGTTTGCAGAAAACATACGTTTCTTCTTCCGCTATCAGGTCAATTTTATGTATTGGCGCTACTTTATGTGGAACTTCTCCGGTCGCCAAAACGACCTGCAAAGTTATGGCGAAATCAGCAAGGGAAACTGGATTACGGGTATTCCGTTCATAGACAACGCCATGCTCGGCGATCAGAGCTTGTTGCCTACCGAAATCAAGAATAACAAGGCACATAATGTTTACTATATGTTGCCGTTATTGTTGGGTATTATCGGTATCGTTTGGCAGTGCAGAAAGAAAATCATGACGGACAAAAAACAGCCACAACAAGAGGGCTGGCGCTCATTCACCATTACGTTCTTGCTCTTCTTCCTAACCGGACTGGCGATTGTGGTTTACCTGAATCAAACACCCGAACAGCCACGTGAACGCGACTATGCTTACGCAGGCAGTTTTTATGCGTTCTGTATTTGGATCGGATTTGCCGTGTTGGCTATTTTTGACTGGCTCTCCGAGTTGATGAAGAACGAAAGATGCAAGACTGTCGCAGCCGTAATGATTTCGTTGGTTTGTCTTCTTGTTCCGGCTCAAATGGCTTCCCAAAACTGGGATGACCACGACCGTTCCAATCGCTATTCGTGCCGTGATTTTGGAGCTAACTACCTGCGTAGTTGCGAGACGCAAGGCGTCATTTTCTCCAATGGTGACAACGACACCTTCCCGCTGTGGTACAATCAGGAGGTGGAGGAGGAAGGAACCGACTTGCGCGTGTGCAACCTCAGTTACTTGCAAACCGATTGGTACATATCACAGATGAAACGTCCGTATTACGAGAGCAAAGCGCTGCCTATTTCGTGGGAGTACAAGGACTATATGCCGGGTACTAACGAAGTGGTGTGGGTGGATAACAAACTCAATCAACCCCTTGAAATCAGTCGCGCTTTCGACTTCTTACGCTCGGATGACCCGCGTACGAAGAAAGACGGTGAAAACTATATCCCATCCAACCAATTGTACATCGAAGGTTTGAACGGTGAGCATATCAATTTCCGTGCTGCACGCCGTTTCACCCGTTCAGAGATGATGATTATGGAAATGCTTAGCCAAAACGCGCAAGCAGGTTGGAAGCGTCCGTTCTACTTTGCCGTTACGGTAGGGGGTGACTACTATCTGGGGTTGGAACCTTACTTCGAACTCACCGGTTTGGCATATCGTGTCACGCCTGTCCGCTCTAAGGATGGTCAACCACGTGTGAATACGGAAATCATGTACGACAATATGATGCATAAGTTCCGTTACGGGAATATGAATATGCCCGGCATTTGGATTGATGAGAACCTGATGCGTATGTGCCGCACGCACCGTATGATGTTCATGCAACTCGCTGACGCTCTCATGCACGAGGGACAGCGCGATAAATGCCGCGAAGTGCTGGACTATGCCGAACAAATGCTGCCCGGATACAATATCCCGTACGACTATACATCTACCTCTATGGCTGCTCTGTACTATGCACTGGGAGACAACGACAAGGCTAATGCCATCATGTCGTCTGTGGCTCAGAATTGCGTAGAGTACATCACATGGGGTGATAGTTTGGATAGACAACGTCGCAGATCAGCTGAGTCTGTCATCGGACATCACACGGCTGTGTTGGGTTATGTCCTGCAACACTTTGACAAGTACCATCAGGACGAACTCTTCAATCAGTATTATCCTGTTTATGAAGCGCATGTGAATAGATAAATAATGAACAAAACCACTATTCCTGTCCTGCTGCTGACAGGTTATCTCGGCAGCGGAAAAACGACACTGCTCAATCGTATCCTTGCCAATGAGGCAGGGGTGCGATTCGCGGTGATTGTCAATGATATAGGCGAGGTTAATATCGACGCCGATTTGATACAAAAGGGTGGGGTGGTCAACGCCAAAGATGACAACCTGATGGCTCTCACCAATGGTTGTATCTGCTGCACGCTCAAGATGGATTTGGTGCAGCAACTGCACGACTTGTGTACCGCCAACCGATTTGACTATATCGTTATTGAGGCATCAGGTATCTGCGAACCCGCACCTATCGCCCAAACTATTTGCTCCTACCGCAAGATGATTCCTTTCACAGAGGACCCGGCACCTCAGTTGGATAGCTTGGTCACGGTCGTGGACGCTTTGCGGATGAGGGATGAATTTGGTGATTTGCAAGCGAAATACAGCGACCGCACCAACGTGGACGAAGACGATTTGGCTTCGCTGGTCATTCAGCAAATCGAGTTCTGCAATACTATCTTGCTTAACAAGGTGGCTGACCTTACGGCTGACGAGCTGACATATATTGTTTCCGTCATCCGTGCTATTCAGCCGAATGCAGAAATTATCCCGTGCAATTACTGCGACGTTCCGCTTGAACGCCTAATGAACACTCACGCTTTCAATTTTGATACTGTCGCAGGTTCGGCAGCGTGGTTGCAGGGTGTTGAAGGTGATGTCGAGAACGACAACCACAACGACAACCACAACGAAGAACATGGTGAGGCATACGAGTATGGCATTGACACCTTTGTTTACTATCAACGTAAGCCGTTCAAATTGGGTTTATTCGATGATTTCGTGGCTCGCCTATGGCCTAAGAACATCATCCGATGCAAGGGCATGTGTTATTTCTCCGATGAGTACGACATGTGCTACCTCTTTGAGCAAGCAGGACGACAATTCAATCTCAAGCAATGCGGTGAGTTCTACGCCACGATGCCTAAAGAACAACTCATGCAAATGATGGCGCACGATCCCATCCTGCAACGCGATTGGGATGACAAGTACGGCGATCGTATGCAGAAACTTGTCTTTATCGGTCAAAATCTTGATAAAAAAGCCATCGCCTCCGCACTGGACGCATGTCTGGAATAATGTAACATAATTAACATAACTTTTTATGAAAGTCAATTACCTAAAAGGAAGACACATTGGTCTTAGCCAAGAAGACCAACAACTGATGCTCAAGGAATTGGGCGTTGAGTCTATTGATCAACTCATTTCACAAACCATGCCGCGAGACATTCTTCTCCCCGAGCCACTGGATTTGGATGAACCTCTCACAGAGCAGGAGCACTTGGACAGCATTGCTGCTATGGCTGCTGAGAACATGCCTTACAAGAGTTATATCGGTCGCGGATGGTACGGTACCATCACTCCTGCTGTCATTCAGCGCAACATGCTCGAGAATCCTGTTTGGTACACATCCTACACTCCCTACCAAGCGGAAGTTTCTCAGGGACGTTTGGAGGCTCTGTTTGTATTCCAAACCATGATTAGCGATTTGACCGGACTGCCTTTGGCCAACTGCTCCTTGCTGGACGAGGCAACCGCTGCGGCTGAGTCGGTTACGATGATGCGCAACCTGCGCACACGCGAACAAGTTAAGAATGGCGTATGCAAAGTGTTTGTGGACAACAAGATATTTGCTAACACCTTATCTGTTATGCGCACGCGCGCAGCAGGACAAGGTATAGAACTCGTTATGGGTGACTATGCACAGTTCGCAGCACAGGACATGAGCGGCTTCTTCGGTGCTATCATTCAACTGCCTAACGCAGACGGTTCTATTGAGGACTACTCCTATTTCATTGACCAATGCCACAACGCAGGTCTCAAGGTTACTATCATCGCCGATTTGATGGCACAGGCTCTGCTTAAACCACTTGCAGCCGACATCATGTGCGGCACAGCACAACGTTTTGGTTTGCCTATGGGCTTTGGCGGTCCTACAGCCGGCTATATGGCTACACGCGACGAATACAAACGCGACATGCCCGGACGTATCATCGGTATCAGCAAGGATGCTTACGAACGTCCTGCTTATCGACTGGCTCTTCAGACGCGCGAACAACACATCAAACGCGAAAAAGCTACATCCAATATCTGCACGGCTGAGGCACTCTGTGCTATGATGGCAGGTATGTATGGTGTTTATCATGGTGCCGAAGGCATTCGCGAAATCGCCGAAGGTATCCATGGCAAGGCTGTTTATCTAAGCGAAATGCTCCAAGCATACGGCTTCGTTCAGGAAAACACCGAGTTCTTTGATACACTCAAGGTGCGTCTGCCTGAGTCACTAACAGTGGAGAAACTGCGCCAAATGGCAGAAGATAAGGGTATCAATTTCTACTACGATGCCGAGGGTTGGATAGGTATCAGCATGGATGAAACGACCACCTTGGACGATATGAACGATTTGATTGAGCTCTTTGCCGAAGCTACCTCTTCGATGCCTCAATACGAGGACAACGAAGACGCTTTTGATGGTCTATGGGCTATTGATGAGGCTAAAGCGCGCGAGGTGGACTACCTGCAAGCCGAAGTGTTCAATCTCTATCATACCGAAACAGACATGATGCGTTACCTCAAACGCCTTGACCGCAAGGACATCAGCCTGACGCACACCATGATTCCTCTTGGTTCTTGCACCATGAAACTCAATCCTGCTGCGGCTATGTTGCCTATCACCATGCCGGGCTTTACCGCCGTACATCCTCTGGCTCCCGCTGAACAAGTTCAGGGTTATGCTGAGATGTTGCAGGAACTGGAGCAACAACTGGCTACTATCACCGGATTTGCCGCTTGTAACCTGCAACCTACTTCGGGTGCTGCCGGCGAATATACGGGACTGATTACTATCCGTGATTATCTGTGGAAGAACGGACAAAAACAACGTAATATTCTTTTGATTCCTGAGTCAGCTCACGGAGCTAACCCTGCTTCGTGCGCACAGGCAGGTTTCACTCCTTGTGTCATCAAGTGCGACGAGAAAGGCAATACCGACCTCAATGATTGGCGCGAAAAAGCAGAGGCTAACCGCGATGTATTGGCAGGATGTATGATTACCTATCCTTCCACACACGGTATTTTTGAGCAATCTATCCGCGAGATGTGCCAAATCATCCACGATTGCGGTGGACAGGTCTATATGGATGGCGCTAATATGAATGCGCAGATTGGCTATACCAATCCGGGCTTCATCGGTGCGGATGTGTGCCACCTCAATTTGCACAAGAGTTTTGCTTCACCTCACGGTGGTGGCGGCCCCGGTGTAGGTGCTATCTGCTGCGCTAAACATCTGGTTGACTCCATGCCTACTGCCGACAAAAACCGTGTCAGCAGTGCTCTCTACGGCAATGCCAACATGGCACTCATCTCTTACGGCTATATCCGCATGATGGGTTATCAAGGTTTGCGCGAATCCACCGCTGCTGCCATACTCAGTGCCAACTATATGGCTCTCAAACTGCGTGGCGCTTATGGTATCGTCTATACCGGAGTTACCGGACGTGTGGGACACGAACTCATCCTCGACTGCCGTCAATTCCACGCTATGGGAATTACAGAGTCCGATATAGCTAAACGTCTGATGGACTTTGGCTACCACGCTCCTACCTTGTCTTTCCCTGTACACGGAACGCTGATGGTGGAACCCACTGAGAGCGAGTCTAAACACGAACTTGATCAGTTCATCGACGCTCTGCTCGTTATCCGCGAGGAGATTGCTGAAATTGAACGCGGCGAGGCCGACAAGGCAGACAACGTGCTCATCAATGCACCACACCCCGAGTACGAGATTGTGGCTGACGAGTGGAAACATGCTTATTCACGTCGCAAAGCTGCTTATCCTACCGATTGGGTGGCTGCCAATAAGTTCTGGATTCCTGTAGCACGTGTTGATAACGGATTCGGTGATCGTAACCTCATCGCCCGCTACTAATCGCCAATCACCAATTACAAATCACAAATAACCAATAACCAATCACCCATTTATGGACAAACAACATCTGGAACACCAAATCGAGCGCTACAAGAAAATGCGCATCTTTATTGACATCAAGGAGTTGCTCATGATTGCTATTAGTCTGGCACCTTATGCACTCTGTGTCAATCGCATTCTGGTTCCCCACGCTATTGTCGGGGGAGGCTTGACCGGTCTGTGCGAAATTCTGTATTTTGCTACCGACGGTTTTTTGCCAATTTGGCTCACATCGTTGGCTATCAATGCGGCGCTTTTGTTGGTGGCGATAATGGTTGTTGGGTGGAAATTCTGCCTGCGTACCATCTATGGTGTGATGTGTCTTACTCTTTGGCTCAAGTTCGTACCCGTTGCCTCAACGCCTGCTGTTACTGACCCCTTTATGGCGGTTATCCTAGCGGGTATATTCAATGGTGTAGGAC
>JAGHSR010000137.1 GCA_018065765.1 Candidatus Colicola coprequi | reverse complement strand
TCCCAGACCTGCATACCACAACGATTCCGCGCGCGTATATACTTTGGATTACGCGGGCGCGCAAGTGCGGTTTAGGGTTGACGGCGAAAAACTATTGGTAGTCAGTTGCCGACAGTCTAACCTCCTATAGCGTAGCGGTCTATAAAATTACAAATAGAAATCTTTTGTGAGTGCAGCGTACTCTTCGCTGCGTGGGGACTGTGCCGATTGTATGCAGAGAGTGGAGCAGGGGAAATCGAAAGCAGCAAATGACGATTGCGGAGTGAGCTGGAGTAGGATGCGTATAGGAGGACAGTCGGGTTTGGAGCAAACGCGGGTGAGTCGCGTGGGGTAGAGGTGACGTTCTGCTGCCAATGACAACACCTCATGTTCAGTCTCTGCCGGCAGAATGAGTGCTGCCAGTCCGTGTTCACTCAGTCGCGCGGCAATACCATCCAACAATTCATGATAACTCAGTGTATCCGTATGGCGGGCAGTACGTCGCGCTGTATCGGGGTTGCGAAGGCTGTCCACAAAGTATGGGGGGTTGCTGACAATGAGGTTGAAAGTGCCTGTGTGTAACGCTTGCAGGGCAACTTGCTCACAACGGAGGTGATTGCTCCATGGCGAGGCTGCAAAGTTGGTCTCTGCCTGCTGTATTGAAGCAGGGTCAATATCTATGCCAACTATATGGAAATCAGAATAATGGCTGCACCGTTGAGCCATCATCAATGCAATAAGTCCCGTTCCCGTGCCAATATCCAAAATGTGAATAGATTCTGTGGGAGAGGGTTCTTGATTGAACCAATCCCTAAAAGCCCAAGCGCCCAAAAGTACGCCATCGGTACCCACTTTCATGGCGCATCGGTCGTGCCAAACGGTGAATTGCTTGAATCGAAAGTATGGGTTACTCATGGACTACTTCGATATGCTCGTGATGATGGTGATGATGGTCTCCTCCAATCAAATGAACACCCATCCAAATGCCATAGCCTAAGAACAGGATGGCACATACATAGCGAAACCAGTGCTCAAAATGATGGAGTTTCTCCGTGAGTACTTGTGTGGTGATGGTGCTATAGCAGATTGCCCATGCCAAAATGATAATAGGCAACCCTGTTCCCAAGGAGAAGACCACCGGTAGGAGCCAGTTCCATGCTGCGGGTAGCGTGATAGCCATCTCTACCATTGTGAAGAAATACATCAGTCGGTGCGGACAAAAAGCGATGGCAAAGAAAATACCCAACATAAATGCCCAAAACCAACTGCTCTTGTCATCCACCGTCTGTAACCATCGCGACATGCCATGGTCGTGCTCGTGGTGATGATGTCCGCTAAAAAGCAAAAAAGCACCGCACAAGAGCATGAACACACACAACATGGGTTCACCCCAATGTTCGATGATATGATGCAGAGCCAATGCCTGCGCACCCATGAGGAAGGGCAGACTGAGCAAAACGCATGTTACCAACTTGCCCAAAACAAACATCAGTCCTGTGATAAGCACACGACGGCGGTTTTGCATTTCACGGTCGATATAGCCAATCGCGGCAATACTGGTGAACAGAGTGCAGGGGTCCAATATCATGAGAAAACCCAATAATAAAGCGGTTAGAACGGATAACATGGTGCTGAAACGGTAGGTTGTAGAGTTTGAATTTGTTTTTTTTTCTCGAAAAAGTTTGCAAAGGTACATAATTTGTAGTAATTTTGCAAGCGCAAATGGATTTTTATTTGGAAAATATCTTTTTTCTTCAGGTTCAGTCTTATCAACCTAAATTTGCCGTCCAGCCGGATGCTGTTTCGCCATTGTGGACAGATCCGCGAATACAAGTTTTTTTGTGGAGTATCGTTATTGTTGTGGCGGCTTTGGTACTATTAGGCGCGATAGGGCTGATTCGTTGCCATGGTTTTCGCAATCTGCGCCTGCGGCAGAAATTGCAGTTTGTGTTGGTGGCACTGGTGCTGATAAGTGTGCAGATAGGCTTTGTCGCTGTGCCGTACTTTATGGCAGGGGAAGATGTGTCACAGCAGTTGAATAGTTTTTTTATACGGCTGATAATCATTTATATCATCGTGTTGTTCTTGGCTTTGTTGGTCTCCTTATATATCGCGCGCGAAATAACGCTGCCGCTTAGTCAGGTGATTAATAAGATGAAGTCATTCCGTTTAGGGGGCAAAAATCAGCATATCGAATATGACCACAACAATGAATTGGGTGATTTGGTTCGTCACTACAATAGCATGGTGGATTTTATGGAGCAGTCGTCCCGTAAGTTAGCTTTGTCGGAGCGAGAGGGTGCATGGCGCACGATGGCGCGTCAGATAGCTCACGAGATAAACAACCCGCTAACGCCCATGAAACTTTCCATACAATATCTGCAACGTTGTTGGAATCAAGAGGCACAGTCCTTGCAAGAAAAGGGGACGCTCAATCCGAACTACGACGAGTATTTCCGCGAATCCACGACGATGTTGGTGGAGCAGATAGACCAACTGAGCCGAATAGCGGCATCGTTCTCCACTTTTGCAAAAATGCCTGAGGTGCATGTAGATGAGGTGGATGTGGCCGAGAAATTGAGTTCGGTGATTGCACTCTTTGAGCACAACGATGCCAATATTCCGGTACGGTATGTAGGACCTGACAGAGGTGTGGTGGCATACGCTGACAAGGAGCAGATAGGGCAAGTATTTACCAATATCCTGAAAAACGCCTTGCAGGCTATCGGTGACCGAGAGGGCGGTGATGTGATTGTGCTGATGAAAGATAAAGAGGATATGGTGGAGATATCTTTCTCGGATAACGGCCCCGGCATACCCGAAGATGTACAGGATAAGATTTTTATGCCAAATTTCACGACCAAATCTACAGGAACAGGACTTGGATTAGCCATATCAAAGAACATTGTAGAGGGATGTGATGGAAAAATATGTTTTGAAACATCTAAAAAAGGTACGATTTTCCTTGTTCAGCTCAAAAAAAAGCTGTAACTTTGCATGGTTTTTGAAAATAGCCTTGAAAGAAGACTTATCAACAAATAACTAACATAAACTAACCAACTAATCATTTTAATTTCAAAAAATGAAAACACAAGAGATTATGCAGCAATTAGCTGCAAAGCACCCCGGCGAGGCAGAGTACTTGCAGGCAGTAGAGGAGGTTCTTAACTCCATCGAAGAAGTTTACAACCAACATCCTGAGTATGAGAAAGCTAAGATTGTAGAGCGTATGGTAGAGCCAGACCGCATCTTCACTTTCCGTGTAACATGGGTGGATGATAAGGGTGAAGTTCAGACCAACTTGGGTTATCGTGTACAATTTAACTCCGCTATTGGCCCGTACAAAGGAGGTCTCCGTTTCCACAAAGCAGTTACTCCGTCCATGCTTAAGTTCTTGGGCTTTGAGCAGACTTTCAAGAACGCTCTGACCACTCTGCCAATGGGTGGCGGTAAAGGTGGTAGTGACTTTGACCCAGTAGGCAAATCTGATGCTGAAATTATGCGTTTCTGCCAAGCTTTCATGCTGGAGTTGTGGCGTTGCATCGGTCCTGACCAAGATATTCCTGCAGGTGACGTTGGTGTAGGTGGCCGCGAAATTGGTTTCCTCAACGGTATGTATCAAAAACTCAGCCGTCAATATCATACAGGCGTTCTGACCGGTAAAGGTATGACTTGGGGTGGTAGTATCCTTCGTCCAGAAGCTACCGGTTTTGGTGCTCTGTACTTCACACAACACGTTCTGCAAACGGCAGGTAAGACCATCGAGGGTAAGACCGTGGCTCTCTCCGGTTTCGGTAACGTGGCTTGGGGCGCAGCTACCAAGGCTGTTGAGTTGGGCGCTAAAGTGGTTGCTATTTCCGGTCCTGATGGTGTTTGCGCTATCCCCGGTGGTATCACCAAAGAGATGATTGATTACATGTTGGTAATGCGTTCATCCAACCGTAACAAAGTACAAGATATGGCTGACAAGTTCCCAGGTCAGGCTCAGTTCACAGCCGGCAAGAAAGCATGGTCTATTAAGTGCGACATCGCTCTGCCTTGCGCATTCCAAAACGAATTGAGCGAGGACGACGCTAAGGAATTGGTTAAGAATGGTACATGGTGCTGCTGCGAGGTTAGTAACATGGGTTGCCAACCCGGTGCTATCCACTACTTCCAAGCACAACCCGGCTTCCTCTTTGCTCCCGGTAAGGCCGTTAACGCAGGTGGCGTAGCTACCTCCGGTCTGGAGATGACCCAGAACGCTGAGCACATCAGCTGGTCCGGTAAGGAAGTGGATGAGCGTCTGCACACTATCATGGCTTCTATCCACGAGCAGTGCGTTAAGTTCGGTACACAAAAAGACGGTACCATTGACTACGTCAAGGGTGCTAACATCGCCGGCTTCATGAAAGTGGCTCAGGCTATGCTCGAACAAGGTTTGGTTTAATCAACTAAATATGTGATAATGCAAGGAGTCCTTAGTCTCGGTTTACCGGACTCGGACTCCTTTGCTTTACAACTTGAAATTATTTTTAATCAACAACTTCTAAAACGATGTATCAAGATTTTCAAAAATACTTGCAAAATACTCTGCAAGAAATCCGTGACGCCGGTTTGTACAAAAACGAGCGCGTGATTATCACTCCCCAATCGTCCGGCATTAAGGTGGAAGGTGGTAAGGATGTTATCAATTTCTGCGCCAACAACTATTTAGGATTGGCAGATAACAAAGAACTGATTCAGGCAGCTAAAGATCGTATGGATGCACGTGGTTACGGTATGGCATCTGTCCGTTTTATCTGCGGAACGCAAGATACGCACAAGATGTTGGAGAAAGCAATCTCCGATTTCTTTGGGACGGAAGATACAATCCTCTATGCAGCATGTTTTGACGCCAATGGCGGACTGTTTGAGCCTCTGTTGACCGCTGATGATGCTATTATTTCCGATGCTCTTAATCACGCATCCATCATTGACGGTGTTCGTCTGTGCAAGGCAGTTCGTTACCGCTATGCCAACGGCGATATGGCAGACTTAGAGAAACAATTGCAGGCCGCTCAAGCACAACGTTTCCGTATCATTGCTACGGATGGTGTGTTCTCGATGGATGGTAATGTATGCCCACTGGACAAGGTTTATGAACTGGCACAGAAATACAATGCCATGGTTATGGTGGACGAGAGCCACTCAGCCGGTGTAGTAGGAAAGACAGGTCATGGCGTGACCGAACAATATAACCTACGTGGTAAAATCGAAATTCTGACCGGTACACTAGGCAAAGCCTTTGGCGGTTCGGTAGGTGGTTTTACAACCGGTAAAAAGGAAATTATCGACCTGTTGCGTCAGCGTTCTCGTCCTTATTTGTTCTCCAACTCTATTCCTCCTATGATTGCTGCTGCCGGTTTGAAGACGTTTGAGCTTCTGACTCGTGACAACACATTGCAGGATCGTCTGCACGCCAATACCGAGTACTTTGTTACTCGCATGAAGGCTGCCGGATTTGATATCAAACCAACCCAATCGGCTATTTGTGCCGTGATGCTCTATGACGCTCGTCTGAGTCAGGAATTTGCTGCTGCTTTGCAGGAAGAGGGTATTTATGTTACCGGTTTCTATTATCCTGTAGTTCCTCAGGGGCAAGCACGTATCCGTGTTCAACTCTCTGCTGCTCACACACAAGAACAACTGGACCGCGGTATAGCTGCTTTCATTAAGGTTGGACGTGCCCTTGGTGTGTTGAAATAATTAAACTTAATGTGAAATTTTTGAAATGAGGCGATATGCACTCATTATCATCTTTTACATTTCACCGCTTCTCGTGTCCGCAACATCCCAACTGAATTGGGATAGTTTGCGGCATGAGGTGCGCGTAGGGTGGGGAAACCCATTTATGAAAGTGCAATGTTGATAAGTATCATGCCATACATATTATGAAAAAGGTCTTCATTCTTCTGCTTGTCGCCCTCGTTGGCATTAACATAACGCAGGCGCAAACGCTTGATTTAAGCAAGTATCACAAAGCACTCATCATCGGCGCGCACCCCGATGACCCCGAATCGATGTGTGGGGGAACGATGATTCTCTTGCGTGAAGCCGGATGCGATGTGGTGAGTGTTTATCTCACTCGTGGTGAACGTGGAATAGAAGGAAAGAGCCTTGACGAAACGGCAACTATTCGAACAGAGGAGGCACTAAAGGCATGTGCGCTGATGGATGTTCGTCCTGTTTTTCTTACTCAAGTGGATGGCGAGTCGGAAATAAACAAGGCACGTTATGCCGAAATGAAAGCCCTAATAGAACGCGAAAAGCCCGATTTGGTGATTACCCATTGGCCAATAGACAGTCATCGTGACCACCGAAATTGTTCCGTGCTTGTGTATGACGCATGGCGTCAAACGGGGCATAGTTTTGATTTGTTCTACGGAGAAGTGATGACCGGCTTGCAAACGCAGAATTTCACTCCTACTGTTTTTGTCAATATTGATTCCACGCGCGAAAGGAAGATAGCGGCTTACTTAAGCCATGTCAGCCAAGGTGTTGACAAGGAGGTCAAGCGCTTTCACGACACGATGGAAACCATGCGTGGTTTGGATTTTCAGTGTCGTTACGCTGAGGCTTTTGTTCAGCAGCGTTGGGGAGATTAGGACTTAGAACGTCCAAACAAAATCCCTATGTAGAGACGAGGTCCGGAGGGCGATACAAAAGAAGACCATGGGGATTCACCGTTTTTGACAGCAACACCAAAATTTCCTTTTGCAAAAGGAAGCATATAATCCGCCTTGATGACCAATGCAGAGTGGCTGGACAGTTGGATTTCCATGCCTATGTAAGGGTCAAGGAGGAAGAACGGTGTGTTGACATACGAGGCATTGTAGGTCAGCGAACCGTCTCCTGCGTTGATGCTTGAGCCATCCGAAGGCACATAAAGACGGCGACTGGTACCTCCGCCTATCAATCCTCCTATCATAGGGCGTATGCGACCGGAGCCAAAGCAGTAGTCGCACAAGGCACCTCCCCATCCTGTACGAATGGAGCTTCCACTTCTCATCAGTGGCATAGTGGACACACCTCCCTCTGCTCCCACATGGATGTGATTTCCGATATGCAGACGAAGTGCTCCGCCTAAACCTAATGCTACGCCATCGCGAGGCAGGTCGGTCACATTACTCAGGTCTTTCAAAGACAGATTACGAAATAGTGCATCGGGCGAGGATGAAAACATATAACCCACGTGCAACAGCATGCCTCCACTAAAACCAATTTTTAGGGAAGGTTTGCTGACGCTACTGCTGTTGTTGGCGCTATCAGAAGCCATTTCGGCACGTGGAAGTGCGAGAAGATAGGTGTTGCCTATCAAAATGGCTATAGCCAAAAATGCGATACGACGGAGATGAATCATAGTAGTGAGAAGGCAACGTCCATCATTTGGGTGAATGTGTTTTGGCGTTGTTCGGCGGTAGTGACTTCTCCTGTCAGCATGTGGTCACTCACGGTGCAGATAACCAGCGCACGTTTTCCGGCACGAGCCGCATTCATATACAAAGCAGGTGCTTCCATTTCATCCGCTAAAACACCCATCTTGGTCCAATTGTTTTTGCGAGTATCTTCGCTGTAGAACACGTCCGCAGAGAAGACATTACCCACGTGATAGGTATATCCGAATTTTTCGCAGGCATCAGCCGCCTGGCGGCAAAGGTCAAAATTAGCAATAGGAGCGAATACACCGGGTAAATCATACTGCTGAGCGTAGTTGCTATCGGTGCAGGCACCCTGTGCGATAATGAGGTCTCCTATATGGATGAAATTTTGACGTGCACCGCAGCTACCTACACGAATAATAGTCTCTACGTCGTAGAAATTAAATAATTCATACGAATAGATTCCGATGGACGGAATGCCCATCCCGTGTCCCATCACTGTAACAGGTTTTCCATTGTATGTTCCGGTAAATGCGAGCATCCCGCGAACGTTGTTGACTTGACGAGCGTTTGTTAAAAAACGTTCTGCCATTAGCTTGGCGCGAAGGGGGTCGCCTGCCATGATGACGGTCTTGGCGATTTCATCGTACTGAGCCCCAATGTGTGGGGTGGGAACTTGATTTTTCATAATTGTATGTTTTTGATGTGAATAATTTACGAGTTAGTTGATAAATAATGAATGGCTTGTTCTAAGTCAGCCGGTGTGTCTATGCCCATGGAGTAGGTGTCGCATACCGCAACGCGAATGGTATATCCATTCTCCAACCAACGCAGTTGTTCCAAACTCTCTGCCATCTCTGTTGGGGTGGGGGGCAATAAGACAATTTGAGCCAACACATCTGCCCGATATGCGTACATACCTATGTGGCGATAGTGCTTGCCCTGAGTGAGCCACTGTTCGCGTTCTATCCCTCGCAGGTAGGGAATAACCGAACGCGAGAACATAAGTGCATTGCCGTTGGGAGCGAAAACAACCTTCGGTGTATTGGGATTCTCCAAATCAGAGAGTGAGTCTTCCTGTGTGAATGGCTTAACCAATGTGGCTATTTGTGTGTGTGCCCCATCGGCAGTAAAACACGAACGGATGGCATCTATTTGTGAGGGCTGTATGAATGGTTCATCGCCTTGAATGTTGATAACGACATCGTTGTCATCCAAGTGCAATTGTGCTGCTACCTGTTGGCAACGCTCTGTTCCGCAACGACATGCTGCATCGGTCATACACACCTCCCCGCCAAATGCTTTGACGGTATTGTATATGCGTTCGTCATCGGTGGCAACGATAACAGTGTCCAGAGCTTTTTTGGCTTGTTCATAGACACGCTGAATCATGGGTTTACCACAAATATCTACCAGTGGTTTGCCCGGAAAACGCGTGCTGGCATAGCGTGCGGGTATGATTCCAACAAAATTCATAATAATCTTCGTTTTATTTATTATCCAATTGTGCGAACGTCATGGCATATAAGCGCATTTGTTGCAGCATCGCAGCCAAGCCATTGCTACGTGTGGGGGAAAGGTGTTCGCGCAGGTTGATTTGGTCGATAAAATACAGGTTTGCGTTCACTATTTCTTCGGGTGAGTGTTCGCTCAATACATGGATGAGCAGAGCCACAATGCCCTTGACAAGTATGGCATCACTATCTCCTCGATAGACA
>JAGHSR010000076.1 GCA_018065765.1 Candidatus Colicola coprequi | reverse complement strand
ATCAACTTCACTTGGGAAGAGGGTGACCAAATCTTAGTGAAGGTGGATGACAAAACCGCTGTGTTTACCCTGACTACGGGTGCAGGCTCAAATTCCGCTGAGTTCACGGGTACCATGCCCGCAGCCGGCAGCACTTTTGATATTCAGTACCCGAAGACGACACCCGATTTGAGCGCACAGGTTTAAACGCCTACCAAAACCATCCCTGCAGACAAGATGCTCTTTACGGCAACAGGTTGCACATAAGGTGTTAATGCCATCCTCCAAGCTCAATATGCCATGGTACAACTCAACCTCTAAGGCGCAGATAAGACCGTAGGCAAGATTGTGTTCAAGAGTAAGACCGCTCCTGCTGTATCTTATACACTGACTTGCACCGATGGCGTAAAGATTGGTGCTACTTCGGCAACGGCTACTCCTTTCTATATGGTAGTACCTGTGGGTGAGTATAAGTTTAAAGCTGATATCTATGATAATGCCACTATTCCTGCTAATATGTGCTGGCTTATCCCTTCTGCTGCCAAAACTTTTACAGCAGGAAAATGCTTGAATATGCCTGCCAAAGAGGTAACTGTAGTATATGAAGGAACAGACAATGATCATGCGTGGGTCAATCTCGGTTTGAGTGTTGTTTGGGCAACAACAAATGTGGGTGTCACTACTCCCGAAGGCATTGGCACAAAATACTATTTGACGGAAATTCCCAGTTGGGGTGATAATTGGCGTCTGCCAACCGCTGATGAGTGGCAAGAGTTGTTAGACCACACTACGAATGAACGTATAGCTCCGCAAGATCTACCTGATGATATAGATAACCCTAATTCCTATGGATGGAAATATATCAACAAGTCCAATTCGGAGAAATACATCTTCTTACCATTTACCGATATCGCGTGGGGTGAAGGTGAATGTGAATATGGTGACTATTGGTCCAGTACGGATGATGGCGATGGTGGTAAATTATATTATCGCTCTGCGTCAAAGCATGACACAGATAGGAATGTAAATAAAGCAACGGACTGGACAAAAAGTGCAGATCTTAATGCTCGCTTAGTGTGCGACGTTTGGAACTAAAACCTAATCGCTTAGGATACTCACAAAGTCCCGTTCGCATCTGAGCGGGGCTTTTTTTGTTTTGGGGCTACACCGTGCATCGTGCATTGTGCATCTTAATTACGCTTTCGCCAAGGTGCTGTCGTAGATGCAGTGGAAGATGTACCCGTGCAGCGAAGTGAACTTGCGCTGGTTGTCGTACGCCTTTTTGTAGGGCTATTTTGCGGTAGTCTATTGTGAGTGAACTCCCATATCCTACCTCAAAACATACAATAATAAGATAGAAATCTTATTTTTTGCTCTTAAACTTGCATATCCCAAATTTTTGTTGTACATTTGCAGCGAGTTTGGAAAGATGTAGTATGAAAAGGTCACACATAGATTCCCAAACCGCATGGAAGAACCGTCCATTGGATTATAACCAAATCACAAATAACAAATAACCAAATAACAAATGAAAACTCTATTCCAATCCCTCCTCCTTGCCTTCCTGTTTGTTTCGTGTCAGCAGGATAATCAGAACGCGGATTCTGCTGGCTATGTCCTTACAGACGAAGTCGTTTTCTCCCGTCATAATATTCGTTCCCCGCTTTCTACTCCGGGATCTGACCTTTCTAAGGTTATTCCATCTTCATATACTTGGGTAGATTGGGGGGTTGAGGCCGCTTATCTAACCCCAAGAGGAGAGCGGATAGAGCAAAAAATGGGAATATGGTTTAGAGGACAACTGAAGATTTATGCTTCACTCAATGAGAGCAATACGCTTATTTATTCCAATTCGAAGCAGCGTACCATCAAGACTGCTGAGAATTTCATTGCTGGCTTTAAGCCAACATTGCCCTTGCTCTACCTATACCAAGACGACAGTATGGATCCGTTGTTTAATCCTGCATACACACTCATGAATGATAATCTTGAAAAGCGAATTATAGCCGAAATGAATGAGATTGGAGGTGTTGAAGGAACGGCAGACAACCCATATAAGGGCATCTTGACGGCAGTGGAAAATATATCGGACGATATTCGCTTTATGGAGGAAATTATCGGGTTCAAGGATTCACCTTTCGCTAAGGAGAAACAATTGGAGCACCTTCCTTTGAAAGAAATGTCCATTATTCTGACAGAGGGATATGAACCTGCGATGAAAGGCGACTATAAACTCGTGAATAGTATTGCCGATGCCCTTGTGCTGCAGTATTACGAAACAGGAAAAGCATTCGGAAAAGATATCTCGTTGGATGAAATCCGACGAATCGGAAAAGTTAAAACCGTTTACGACGAGGTTCTTTTTGCGAACCATACCACGGCAGTCCTTGTGTCTAATCCCCTCGTCAAAAAGATAAAGGAGGAAATTTGTGATTCCACTCGCAAGTTTACCTTCCTTTGCGGTCACGATTCCAATATTGCATCCATCACGAGCGCACTGGGCATGAAATTACCCAAAACCATCAATGCTGTTGAATTTACGAGTCCGATAGGGGCTAAGATTGTATTTGAGGTATATAAAAAAGGCAATGCTAAATTTGTAAAAGTCAATCTAATTTATGCGTCTGTCAATCAACTGCGAGAAACACAAGAAATTTCCTTGTCGAATCCTCCTATGACTCTTCCGATAGATTTTGAGGGGTTGATGCGCAACGCTGACGGGTATTACCTATTGAAAGATGTTATCTGTCGATTTGACGATACCATTGCAGAATTTGATTCTATCATCAAATAATCAGTCCCCGTAGCACTACCGTATTTTCTCGACACTCTCTCGACACTCTCTCGAGGGTCTCTCGACACTCTCTCGACACTCTCTCGACACTTGACCGACACT
Source organism: Candidatus Colicola coprequi (assembly GCA_018065765.1). Lineage (GTDB taxonomy): Bacteria > Bacteroidota > Bacteroidia > Bacteroidales > Paludibacteraceae > Colicola > Colicola coprequi. Next base: position 1,204 of record JAGHSR010000076.1, on the reverse strand, counting down.
TGACACTGTCTCACCTATAGGGTCTGTCTCCCTTGCCCTATGAGGGAAAGGGTAGGGGATAGGGTCTTTATCTCCTTTTTTGTGACATGGTGACAGATGAACTACTTTTTTATAATATATTTTATTTCTCTCTCCCTATGCGGGGATTAATATACACGTTAGAGAATATCTGTCACCATCTGTCACCCTAAAAGGTGTCTTGTTCTTGCTTGTTTTGTTCTACCATTCGCCGCGTATCTGCCTGATTGTTAGTATGTTCTATTACAAAATAGCCACGTATTCCACCATGTAATCTAACCGAAACAAAGTGGTGACAGATAAGCAACCGCCCCAGTACGCTCAGTGCCATCGGCTGCCGTATATTGCCCAAGAAGGACAAACGGGCACTGATTTCGGCTGCCGTGCGGAAGACGGCATCGGGTGTGTCTTTGGTGGCGGGGGAGTAATAGACAGGCAGCAGTTGTTCCTCGCTCGTTTCCTTGTGGAACGTCTCGACATGCGCGGATAGGTGTTGTATCTGCGTTTGGTCGTCATTACTGGCGCAAAAGAAATTGCCACACATCATTTATGAGTGCGCTTGCGGTTCAGGTCATTTGTCAATGGAATTGGAGAAAAGAGGGCACAAAGTTATTTCAACTGACTTAATCGATCGTGGTTTTGGTCAGGGAAATGTGGACTTTCTAAAAGTAAAAGCAATTCCTGAAGGTTGCACTTGCATACTAACAAATCCACCGTACAAATTTACAGGTGAGTTTGTTGCTCATGCTTTAGAACTATTGCCTGAAAATGGAGAAGCGATTTTCCTTTTGAATGTGCTTGCAGGTCAAGCAAGGTTCAAACGCTTTTACTCGAAAGGTTTTTTGTCTGATGTATATTTATTCATCAAACGGATAAAATGCGCTAAGAATGGAGATTTTGACCAAACAAAATCATCTGCTGTTAATTATGCTTGGTTTGTGTTCAGGAAAGGTTACAAAGGTTCAACGCTTTTACATTGGATTTAAGCAGCATTGAAAGACCATTGAAAGAACGCTGAAAAGAAGCAGAAAAGCAGCGATTATAAAAATTGTGCGGATGAGAAATTCAACCGCACAATTTTATTTTGTTTCGCACGCAAAAAAGCGAAGAAAAAATGTACTTTTCGTTTTTGAAAAATGTACTTTTCGTTTTGGCGATTATAAATGTATCATGAATCACTTAATAT
>JAGHSR010000057.1 GCA_018065765.1 Candidatus Colicola coprequi | reverse complement strand
GTATATGTCAAAAAAAAGTAGTACTTTTGCGGCAAATTATATAGAATACCGAAAAATGGCAAAATCGCAGTACATTATTGAAGTTAATCATGTCTCGAAACAGTTCGAAGACGGCAAGTTTGCCCTCAGCGACGTCAGTCTGCAGGTTAAGAAGGGTGAATTTGTGACTATTTTAGGTCCTTCAGGTTGTGGCAAAACCACTCTACTCCGGTGTATAGCGGGTTTTCAAGTTGCCAGTGAAGGGGAAATACTTCTCAATGGTGAAGAGGTTACCGAGATGTCGCCATACGAGCGCCCCGTCAATACGGTATTCCAAAAATACGCTCTATTCCCCCATCTCAACGTATTTGAAAATGTGGCATTTGGTCTCAAACTCAAAGGCGTTGAGAAATCCGAAATGAGCAAACGTGTAAAAAAAGCCCTCAAGATGGTAAGCATGTCCGACTATGAGTACCGTGATGTGGACTCCCTCTCTGGCGGTCAGCAGCAACGTGTAGCTATAGCTCGTGCTATCATCAATGAGCCCGAAGTGTTGCTCTTGGATGAGCCTTTAGCTGCCCTTGATAGAAAAATGCGAGCAGACATGCAATTGGAACTTCGCGAAATGCACAAGAAATTGGGTATCACATTCATTTACGTCACTCATGACCAAGAGGAAGCATTAACCCTCAGCGATAGAGTGGTGGTTATGCGCGAAGGAAAAATACTGCAAGTAGGTACTCCCAGTGATGTGTACAACGAACCTAACAGTTGCTTTGTAGCCGACTTCATCGGAGAAAGCAACATCCTTGATGCCACGATGGTCAAGGATAAACTGGTACATTTTTGTGGACGGGATTTTGAATGTGTGGATCACGGATATGGCGAAGACAACGAGGTGGATGTGGTCGTTCGTCCCGAAGACTGGTATATCACCGATGCGAGAGGAGCTATGTTTGAGAAAGATAGCCCCTGGCAACTATTCGGTAAAGTGACCAGCTGTATTTTCAAAGGGGTTCATTATGAAATGACTATTCTCGCTCAAGCGCAAGCGGATGGTAATGAGTACGAACTGATGGTACAGGATTACCACGCCTTTGAGCCGGGTATGGAGGTCGGACTACTCGTCAAACCGGAGGACATACAAGTCATGCACAAGGAACGCCTATGCAACACCTTCCAAGGCGTTGTCAAAGGGGAAAATATGGTTGAGTTCCTCGATGCCGAATGGGCTATATCGGAACGCACAGCAGAGCGCTTTGATATAGGTGAAGAAGTGGAAATAGAAGTTGATTTCAATCACGTCAACCTGCAAGACGATGAGGAAGATGGTACGCTGAGCGGAGAGGTTATCTATATCCTCTACAAGGGAGACCATTATCACCTGCAGGTTCGCACCGATGATGGCGATGACCTATTCGTAGATACCAACGATATTTGGGACGATGGTGACCGCGTTGGTATCAAAATCGCACCCAGTTGGATACGGCTTTACAAAAAGGACAAACAGGAATGAAAACGATATTTCACAACAGACGTACATGGGCAGGACCATACATAGTGTTTATGGTTCTGCTGGTTGTTCTGCCTCTCATCTTGATAGGTGTATATGCCTTCACCGACATGTCGGGCAATTTCACCATTCAAAATTTTGTACAGTTCTTCCACAAAACCGAGGCAGTTAACACCTTTATCTATTCGCTGGCTATAGCACTTATCACCACCTTCATTTGTCTTCTGTTGGGCTACCCTGCTGCGTACATTATGGCGATGAGTTCATTTCGCACTCCGGCCGTTATGGCAATGTTGTTCATCTTGCCTATGTGGATTAATTTTCTGCTTCGTACCATTGCCACGGTGGAACTCTTTCACATGTTCAATCTGCCCTTGGGGGAGGGAGCCCTTTTGTTTGGTATGACCTACGATTTTCTGCCGTTCATGATTTACCCCATCTACAATACGCTGCAAAAGATTGACCCCAGTCTCATGGAGGCATCTCAGGACTTGGGAGCTACTCGCATACAAACTTTCACTCGTGTGGTACTTCCGCTCTCGTGGCCGGGTATTTATTCCGGTATCATCATGGTGTTTATGCCCACCGTTAGCACTTTCGCTATTTCTGAGTTGCTCACTCACAACAAGATTACTTTGTTCGGTTCGCTTATCCAGCGCAGCTTCGGTGAAGGAGGAACCACCATGTGGAATTATGGTGCTGCTCTATCGCTCATCATGCTCATTATCATTGGACTCACATCGTTCTTTGGTCAAAGCAACGAAACCGAAGTGGATAATCAGAAAGGAGGGCTGCTATGATACGTCATCGCATAGACCGCCGAGGAATTGGGTCAGTGATATGTGGCCATGTTTATTTGTGGCTGTTGCTTGCACTGCTCTATGCCCCCATCCTGCTTATTATCATTTTCTCATTTACCAAAAGCAAAGTGTTTGGTAACTGGACAGGGTTCACTTTCGGACTTTACCAAAATCTGTTTAATGGTTATGATTTCTCGGCTGATGTTCGAGTGGATCCGAACTTATACCGTGCCATAATTTACACGGGTGTAATTGCTCTGGTTGCTGCCATCATTTCCACTTTTCTCGGAACCTTAGCTGCCATAGGTCTATTCCACATGCGCCAGCGAACCCGCCGCGTGGTCAGTTTCATGAACTCCATTCCAATGATTAACCCCGATATCATCACGGGCATATCTCTTTTCCTGCTATTTGTTTTTCTGGGAATCTCACGTGGTCTGGGCACGGTCATCATAGCCCATGTGGTATTCTGCACCCCGTATGTGGTGCTGTCCGTGATGCCGCGACTGCAAAAGATGAATCCTAATATCTACGAAGCAGCATTGGATTTAGGAGCCACACCTTGGCAAGCGTTGCACAAAGTTCTCATTCCCGAACTAAGACCCGGTATGCTATCCGGATTCATACTCTCACTCACGCTCAGTATTGATGATTTTGGAGTAACTTTCTTTACCAAAGGCAGCAATGGACTCGAAACCTTATCCACATTCATTTATGCTGATGCCCGCAAGGGAGGATTGACCCCCGAATTACGTCCTCTATTCTCCATCATCTTCTTGACAACCCTCGTCTTACTCGTAATAATCAATATCCGTGCTGCCAAGCAGCAAAATATGAAAGGGGATTCCAAAAATTCTCCATTAACAAATTAATAAACAACTCAAAAAAAACAAACGAATGGCTTTATGAAAAAGATTCTTTTCTTTTTGGCTACTGTCGTAGCTTTTTCTGCAACTGCCGCAGATCGTGAACACACCCTTAAGATTTACAACTGGGCAGACTACATTGACATGCAAAACGTCTTGGACAAATTCCCGGAGTGGTATCGAGAACAGACGGGCGAAGAAGTGCAGGTTAGTTATCAAACATTCGACATCAATGAGTCCATGCTGACCCAAATTGAGATTGGTAAAGAAGACTACGATGTTGTTTGTCCATCGGAATATATCGTGGAGCGCATGTTGCGCAATGGTCTGCTTCAGAAAATCAACAAGGACTTTGGCGACACACCGGACTACACCCAATTGGTTGCCCCATTCGTATTGGATAAGTTCCAACAGATGGCACCTAAGGGTAGCGACATCCAAGTGAGCGACTACGCTGTCGGCTACATGGGTGGAACCACCGGATGGCTGTACAACCCACAATGGGTTAGCGCTGAGGAACTGCAATCGTGGGACGCCATCTTCAATCCGAAATTTGAAGGCAAGATATTCATGAAAGACGCTTTCCGTGATGTTTATTCCGTGATTATCCTTTACGCATATCGTGACGAGATTGCCAGCGGTGAAGTGGATATGGACGAACTGGTAGCTAACATCACCCCTGAACGCATAGCCCGTGTGGAGGAAATTCTAAACAAGGCTAAAAATAACATCGCAGGATGGGAAGTGGACTTTGGCAAAGAAGAAATGGCCAAAGGAAAAACATGGATGAACCTCAGTTGGAGCGGTGATGCTCAATGGGCTATCCAAGAAGCAGCAGAGATAGGTCTCAAACTCAATTACATCGTTCCTAAAGAGGGTAGCAATGTTTGGTTTGACGGTTGGGTGATTCCTAAATATGCCGTCAACACCAAAGCCGCAGCCTATTTTATTAACTTTATGTGCCGTCCTGACAATGCCATCTTTAACATGGAAGAAGTCGGCTATGTCAGTGTCATTGCTTCTCCCGAAATTCTCGAATGGGCTCAGGATGAAGAGGCTTATCCGGAAGCTGTGGATGCCAGTTACTTCTTTGGTGAAGGCACAGAAGCGGTACATGTCAACCCTGTACAATATCCCGACAAATCAGTCATTGAGCGTTGTGCCCTCATGCACGACTGCGGCGAACAAACCGAACAAATGCTTGACATGTGGAATCGCGTTAAGGGTGACAACCTTAGCAGTGGCATGCTTTGGAATGTTGGTATTGTCGTTCTTCTGCTCATCGCGTTTATCATCATTCGCATCATCAACGCCAACAAGCTACACCAAACAAAAAACAAAAAGCGCAAAATTTAATCCATAATGAAACTCAGATTATTAGTTCTATTCGCCTTCTTTTCCCTATTGCTGAATGCAAGCGAGATGGAGGAGCGCTTTCAAGAATTGAAAACTCATTTTGAACTACGCAACCGCGAAACTCAAAAAGAGCTGAAGCAATACCTGATTGACTTCCCCTACACCACCTATCGCAGTGAAACACAACTGATGATAGGTATTCTGCAAACAGAAAAAGGCAAGTACAAAAACGCCCTGACTACATTTGACAAGGTCGAGTGGAAGCAGTTGGAACGTCAACAGCAACCTATGTTCTACTTCTACCGCGGCTATGCTTACATGCATCAGGACAAGTTCAAAGAAGCTGCCGCCTGCTTCAAAACACTCCGCGATAGCAACAATCCCTATGCGCTACAGGGCAAATACTACTATGCTTACTGTTGGTATTTGCAAGGTGACTACAACAAGGCATTGCCGGAGTTTTTGGGTATTGAGCACACCAATCAGTACAAAAAGATTGTACCCTACTACATCATCCAAATCTATTATGCCCAAGGCAATTACGATGAAGTGTACGATCGAGCAAAATACTTGTTGGAGAACAATCCCGGCAACGAAAACAATGGCGAAATACACCGTATCTTGGGAGAAATCTACTACTCTCAGGGCAAATACGATGTGGCTGCTAATAATCTGAGTGAGTACAAAAAACTATTCACCGAACAGAACAAGACCTTAGTTCGTGAGGATATTTATCTGCTTGCTATGTCCGAGTATCAGCAGCAACATTGGCAGGAAGCCGTGTCGCAATTCAAGCAGGTCAAAGAACTCAAAGACACTATTTCCGAGAGCACGTGTCTGCATTTGGGTAATGCTTACATCAAACTCAACGATGTAGAGAAAGCCAAACTGTCGTACGCTGCGGCAGCACGTTTCAATTTCACACCTGCCATTCGTGAGGAAGCTATGTATAACTATGCCCTCACCACCTATCAGACAGGCACGGCATTGGGCGAGAACATACAAGCCTTCAACGATTTTCTCAAAGCATATCCTAACACCAAACACGCCACTCAGGTGTATCAACTGTTGGCAGATATGTATATGAACAGCAAAAACTATGCTGCTGCTTACAAAGCCATCAACGAGATACCCAATCCAAGTCAGAAGTTGCAAGACACCAAGCAGTATCTGCGTTATCAATTGGGTGCAGACGCTTTTCTGCAAGGCAAAATGGGCGAGGCTCGCAAATGGATGAGCGAAGTGATTCAAAACGAATCGGGTACATCTTCCTACAAGACCGAGGCTTATTACTATCGCGCAGAGTGTCAGTATCGCTTGCATGAGTACGAGGCTTGCTATGCAGACATCATGATCTACAAACAACAACGCAACGCTTCGCAATCCAAGAACATTGCCAACGTGGATTATTTGGCAGGATATGCGTTATTCAGTCTTAAGCAGTACAACGAAGCCGAGACAATGTTCCGTCAATTCATCACCTCATCGTCTGCCACAGAACCCATGTACGCAGATGCTCTCAACCGTATCGGTGACTGTTGCTTCAATGCCCGCGCTTTTGCAGACGCCGCAGACACATACCAACGTGTGATTGACCTAAACTCCACCGGCATCGATTATGCCCTCTTCCAACGCGGCTATGCACTGGGGTTGATGCGACGCTACCACGACAAGGCCGGCGTAATGGAACAACTGGTCAATCAATATGCCAAATCTGACTACGCAGACGATGCTCTCTATGAGATTGCCCGTGCTCATTTGCAGGAAGATAATACCGGTGATGCCATCAATGCTTACAACCGTTTGATACAACAGTATCCCAACAGTAACCTCGCACGTAAAGCGTCTTTGGAATTAGGAATGTCCTACCAAACACAGCAACAGTACGACGATGCCATCAACGCCTTTAAATACACTATCCAGAACTATCCGGGAAGCGAAGAGGCTTACGCTGCACTGGAGGGAATGGAGCAGATATGTGTAGAGACCAACCGAATCAGTGAGTATCTGGCTTATACCAAACAATTGGGCAAAATGAACATGAATATCTCCAATCAGGAAGATTCGCTCACTTTCGCCGCAGCTGAACTACAGTATATGTTGGGTAATTACAAGCAGGCAGCTGGTGGCTTGAGCACCTACCTCAGTCAATATTGCTCCGGCGGTCGCTATTGCACCTTGGCTACTTATTACGCTGCTGATAGTTACTATCGGTTGGAGCAATATGATGATGCTATCGTCATGTACAAGCAATTGGCGGAAATCACCGGCAATCCATACATCGAGGAGGCTTGTACCCGTGTAGCGTCCATCTCGTTTGACAACAAGGACTATCAAACTGCTCTTCCTTATTTTCAGCGTATGAAACAACTCAGCACCAAACGCCAAAACACCATAACGGCTCAGTTGGGTATCTTGCGTTGTAATTATTTCCTGAATGATTACGAGGCTACCATACAGATTGCCACTGAAATCCTGTCAGATGACCAAGTAGCCAAGAATGTCCGTGAGGAAGCGCTATACAACCGTGCCAAAGCCTTGCTCAAACAAGAGAAATACGGATTGGCAAGCGTCGATTTGACACCATTGGCTAAAGATGTACGTATCGTTACCGGTGCTGAGGCTAAGTATCTACTGGCATATTGTAACTATCAGATGGGGGCTATTGACAGTTCAGAGGAGGAAATCATGAGTTTCGCCAGTATGAAAACACAACATCAGTATTGGCTTGCCAAAAGTATGATTCTGCTGGCAGACATCAATGTGCAACGAGGTGAATTGTTCCAGGCTAAACAGTACCTGCTGTCGTTGCAGTCCAACTACAAAGTACAAGATGACATACAGCAGCTCGTGGCTGACAAGCTCCAAGTTATCGAACAAATGGAGCAACAAACACCTATTGTAGAAGAGGAGGAAGAGTTATGATGACAAGAAAATACATAATTGTTTTAGTTGCCGGTCTTATGTCGGTCGGTTACCTCATGGCAGAAAACAACGATTCCACCATCTCGCGCAGCGTGACTGTGGAACGGGAGTTTCAACCCATCATCCAAAATGCCGGCAAGTTAGGTGTCGCACCACAACGATTGGAAACGAAGCTGCAGGAAATCAACATTGAGTATTCAGAGCGTTCGTTCCCTGTTCAAACGACTTTCAATGTCAATCCTTTGCAGAGTTCCACTACCCATTTCACCCATCCTGAGCCTATGTGCGGATATTTGGAAGGGGCTTTGGGGTATATCAACTCGTATCTGGATTTTCGCTATCGGTTGCAACCCAAGAAGTCCATCGACATCAATCTCTTTGCCTATCACGATGCCGACTGGGGAACGAAGACCTGGTCTGATAGCTATGTTGGAATGAATTTTAACAAACAATTTTCCGATTTAAATGTGTTCTTCGCGGTTCGTGGCGGGCACAACTACTTCACTCGCTACGGTCGCTACTTTGCCAAGGACGACTCACTGCACATAGCCGGTTACAAAGACCTCACCCACCCCGGAGACAAACAACACATTTGGGACGTTGATGCTTCGGTGGGTGTATGCTCAGCCAAAGGCACGCCTTTTCAGTATTTGGTACAAACCGGTTATTTTGCATATATCCTGCCCAACGCAGTCGCTGAGCACCAAATCCGCACGCATGCCAATGTGGCTTGGGAGGGGTCAGACCACCATGCAGGACTCAACCTATACGTCCAAAACGCCTTCCTGACTTTGGATTCGCTCCGTCAAGATTATGAGGACACTATCCTCAGTCGTCATGCTATGCGTATCGAACCCTACTACGAGTACAAAGATCATAATGTCAGCGTCCATGCAGGTGTCAATTTGGATGTTAACATAGGTAGAGGTTCTATGATGTCCAATAGCGACAATATCAGTTTTGCTCCGTCGCCCAATGTCAGCGTTGAATACCGCGTTGTGCCTAAACTATTGGCACTCTACGGTGGTGCTGAAGGTAAATTTGGCTTTGGAACCTTGCAGGAGTTTATGCAGAGCAATCCTTATCGCCCCATGACAAACGGAGTCATTTCCCGCCATGTTTGCTCCTATACTCCTGTGGACGCTTTCCTTGGACTAAAGATTCGTCCTATTGACTGCTTCCTTATCGATGTCTATGCTCGCTACGCATACCTCAAAAACCAATGTGTCCTCTATGGTCAGCTGCACGACTTCAGCCATTCCTCTTCTATACCCAACTTCTATTCTACGCTTGATCTCGACTATTTCTATTCTGATTGGCAGCGTTGGACCGTAGGTGCCGAATTTACCTACCACTATCAGGACATCATTCGAATCAAGTTGGCAGGCCACTACTATAAATGGATTCAACAGTCAATCGAGAACATACCGTCTTACTTATCCATGTATGACAACACGGCTGCATACGATCGTCCCAGTTGGGATCTGAATCTTGATATTCATGCCAACATCGATAGTAAATGGTCTATTTACACCTGCAACACTTTTATGGGTAGTCGTATGGTACTCACCGATCAAGGTAATGTCAAACTCAAACCCACCATCGACCTCAACATTGGAGCGGAATATAAGGTCAACAAGTGGCTGGCATGCTATTTGCAAGTTAACAACTTGATGAACCGTATGAACTACATCTGCTACGCCTATCAAACGACAGGCATTAACGGAAAAATAGGGGTTAAGTGGAAATTCTAAAAACGCATATCTAAAAAATTATTATAGTATGAAATCGATTATCATCACCGGCGGTGCAGGATTTATTGGTAGTCATGTAGTCCGCTTATTTGTGAACAAATACCCTCATTACAAAATCATCAACGTTGACAAGTTGACCTATGCCGGCAATTTGGCAAATCTCAAGGATATCGAGGATAAACCCAATTACCGCTTTGTCAAGGCTGACATCTGCGATTTTGACACTATCTTTGCTCTCATGCAAGAGGAGAATGTGCAGGGTGTTATCCACCTGGCAGCCGAGAGTCATGTTGACCGCTCCATCAAGGATCCATTCACGTTTGCTCGCACCAATGTGATGGGTACGCTGAGCATGTTGCAGGCAGCCAAACTCTATTGGGAAAGTTTGCCGGAGAAGTACGAGAATAAACGTTTCTACCACATCTCCACCGATGAGGTGTATGGCGCATTGGAAATGACGCACCCGCAAGGTATAGAGCCTCCCTTTAGCACCACAGCATCATCCGGAACCCATCATCTGGCTTATGGCGAGAAGTTCTTCACCGAAGACCTCAAATATACGCCTCATAGTCCATACTCAGCAGCCAAAGCCGGCAGCGACCACTTCGTACGCGCTTTCCACGATACTTATGGGATGCCTACCATCGTGACCAACTGCTCCAACAACTATGGTCCCTATCAGTTCCCCGAGAAACTGATACCGCTGTTTATCAACAACATCCGTCATCGCAAACCTCTGCCTGTCTATGGCAAGGGAGAGAACGTACGTGACTGGTTGTATGTCGAGGATCACGCTCGCGCTATTGACATCATTTTTCACAAAGGTACCATTGCCGAAACCTACAATATCGGTGGTTTCAACGAGTGGAAGAATATCGACATCATCAAGGTGGTCATCGCTACTGTAGATCGCATATTAGGACGCAAAGAGGGTGAAGACCTGGATCTTATCACCTATGTTACCGATCGTGCAGGTCACGACATGCGCTATGCTATTGATAGTCGCAAACTCCAGCGCGAATTGGGTTGGGAGCCATCATTGCAGTTTGAGGAAGGTATTGAGAAAACCGTTCGATGGTATTTGGACAATCAAGAGTGGATGGACAACATCACGTCCGGTGACTACGAGAAGTACTACGATGAGATGTACAAAAATCGTTAAACTCGATTAATCATAACCTAAAAACTGACTATCAAATTATCATGACAAGAGACGAAATTCAAACCATCAAACAACGATTTGGCATCATAGGTCTTTCCCCATTGCTCAGTCGCGACATAGACATTGCTGTGCAGGTAGCTAAAACCGACCTCAGCGTGATGGTGATAGGTGAAAGCGGCTCCGGAAAGGAGTTTTTTCCACAAATCATTCATGCGTATTCATCGCGCAAACATGGTCCGTACTTTGTTGTCAACTGCGGTGCTATTCCGGAAGGAACCATAGATAGCGAACTATTTGGTCACGAGAAGGGGGCTTATACCGATGCCATCAAGGATCGCAAGGGTTATTTTGAGATAGCCAATGGCGGCACACTCTTCTTGGATGAAGTGGGTGAGCTCCCCCTGTCTATGCAAGCCAAATTGCTTCGCGTGCTCGAAACAGGTGAATTTGTTAAGATGGGAGCCAGCGCTGTGCAAAAAACCGATGTTCGTGTTGTAGCTGCCACCAATGTCAACTTACCGGCAGCCATCAAGGCGGGCAAGTTCCGCGAAGACCTGTATTATCGTTTGAACACGGTGGAGATTAAGGTGCCGGCACTTCGTGAACGCAAGGATGATATACCTCTCCTATTCCGCAAGTTTGCTGTTGAATTTAGCGAGAAATATCG
>JAGHSR010000162.1 GCA_018065765.1 Candidatus Colicola coprequi | reverse complement strand
GAATGGAGAGAATGAGCCCCCCGACACCCTGAAGGGGGAGTTTAGAGCTGTTGAATAGAAAATCATAAAAACGCAACGATATGAATAACAAACTTTTTCCTTCAGTTATTGTGGCGATTGGTATAGCAATTGCCGGATTTATGGTGTACTTGGGTGTACACGAGTTTGCAATCAAGGACCGCGCCGTCACGGTCAAGGGACTTTCTACCCGCGATGTGAAGGCTGATTATGTGGTTTGGCCGCTCAGCTTCTCGGTGGATGGCAATGATCTCAAGCAGTTGCATCAGACAACGGACGAAACGGTACAAACGATTAAGGCTTTTCTGAAAACCAAAGGTTTTACGGATGAAGAAATGTCGATGGGTGATATGAACATCTCCAACAATTGGGCAGGCTACTATGACCGTCGTCCGGAGTACCACTACAGCATCAATGCCACTTTGGTCGTTTCCACTACGGATGTGGATAAGGTTATCAACAACCAAGGCTGCCAGAGTGAGTTGCTCGCCAAAGGGGTGCTGCTCAATTCGTATCAATGGAACATCAGTTACCAGTACAACGGCCTCAACGAACTCAAACCGGAAATGGTAGAAGAGGCCACAACGAATGCTCGTGCAGTAGCGCAGAAGTTCGCAGATGACTCCCGTAGCCGTTTGGGAGGTATTCGTCAAGCCAGTCAGGGGCAGTTCTCCATCGAGTCGAACGACAATCAACCGTGGATGAAACGCGTCCGCGTCGTGACGACGGTGGATTATTATCTAAAGTGAAACTGCGGTTACTTGATATTCGCGTAGGCAAATTGGTTTAGTTGTGAGGCCAGCAGTCCGACCCTGCCGGCGATGAGTTGGCGGCGCTTGTAGAAAGTGCGTTTGCTCATATCCATAAAATCCAAGATGTCGTGGTTGTCGAGTCCGATGGCCAATAGTTGCAGCACGCAAATATCTATATCGGTCAGTTCGGGGTAGAGTAGGCGTAAGTGATTGGTCTCGTCGGCAAAGATGAAAGTTAGGTCAGCGGAGGCCTTTTCCCATGAGGGATATTTCTTGTCCAAAATATTCTGTTTGATTTGAGCGATGACGATTTGCTTCTGAGAGGCAATGCGATTTTGAGCTATGTGATAAGCTATCTTAATGTCTTTGAATTGGTCTTTTTTCTCCGCTATGATTGCAAAAATGAATACAGGCAGAAGGAATAAACCAAGCGATACGAGTAATACTATGATGATAATTTTGTCTTCCATCTTTATTGCGTGATATTTTTGATTACGTTAAACAAATCATTTCCCACCAGCCCGCAGTGAAGTTTGCGTTTGACACCGGCGACTTGAATTTCGATATTACACTGCCAGAGACTTAGATTGACTTTGCGAACCGATTGAATGTTAGCGATGGGTATGACCAAGTGGCGAGTCCTTTGTCTAAACCATGACCATTCGTCAATAATCAGATTGTGTCCCTCAATCGTGTAGGTGTTTTTGTAGAGGCGATATCCCATTTCGACGTACAAAGGGAAAAACGTTAGGATGACAACAATCACACTGATATAAAAATGCCGTCCTGTTGGTATAGAATGGCGTGTGGTATATGCCATGTGAAAAAATACCAAAATGAGAATCACACAGCCCATTCCAAGGAATGTCCAGGCTATCCATTTCCCAATTCTAGACTTGCCATTCAACACGATGCGTTCATTTGTGTGGTTCTTGACTTGGAGGTGTGCGATGTTGTCGCCCAATAATTTGGGGAGTAAACGACAACTGAAAACAACGATCAGAATAAAAATTGCGCCCTCGCATAGTGCCCATGTGAGGCTATGGTTACGCGCATCAAAAAGATTCGTAAGCAATATGCCTGCGCATAAGGCGACGGTGATTAGAGTTTGGCTACCAATTAAAATAAAGTTTTTTGTTTTGCTTGTCATATTTGTTTTTGTTTATGATTAAGGATTCCAATGTTGCAATAAATTGGTTTGAAATTCGATGCAAAATTACTGCTTTTTTGTTAACCCTGCAAATTAGTGTGTGATAAGCGAGGTACGCAAATGCGCGGATTTTAGAGGTGTAGAGTGATAAAGGGAAACCTACGCTGCTATAGGAGCCCTCCGGCTTCCTGAAGGGGGAGGGGAAATAACATGCACAAACAAAAGACGACACAAAAGGGATAAACAAAAAAACTACACAAAAGGGATGGTCCCTCTTGTGTAGTTTTTGCATTGTATTGTTAATCTTACTCTACCTCTGTGCCAAGGGCGTTGTAGATCTTATCGCCTTTGCGGATATAGAGTTGTCCATTGCGGAAGAACTTGCTCATGTTCTCGTTTGCGTTTACGTCAAACAGAGCGGTAGCAGAGGAGGTGATGGCGATGGTGTCAGTCTTGTCGTATGAGTTAACGGCATTAACGGTAATCGAACCATCTGCAGCTACAATAACCTCACCGCTTACTATCCACCAAGAAGCAGCAATATAACTGAGTGTAACGGTACCATCAACGATGAACCAGCAGTCAGAAATTCCGTTTTCGGTTTTTACACCAGCCCAGCATGCGGTCAGGTAACCTTCGGAAACACCGATAGATTTGAGAGCCGTACCGGCTTTTTGATTGTCTTCAAGCCAAAATTCGCTTCAGCATAACGACAAAATCCCTATGGTTTATAGCCAACGGACGTAGGCGAAGTCCATACGGTGAGGCAGAAGGTCGTTTTTGGGGTACATGCGCAGTCCAAATTTCATACCACCGGCATAGTCCAAACGATAGACGGTTTCGAAAGTCAGATGGCTGCCTTCGGCATGAACGAGGTTGAGTTGTTCCACCTCATAGAGTTTGTCGTTGTTGTGCAATGAGGTTCGGATGGCTACCAGTTCAACCCCCAGTCCCTTGTCGTTGAGGTCTTTGGTATCAAGTTCAACGGCGATTTTGTACTTCTCGCCCACATTAGGATTGGAGAGGAAGGCTTCCGGCATGTCGATGCGGACAACCTCAATTTCGTTCCAGTGGTTAACCATGTTCTCTTTCCAAGCAGCAATCCCGCGTGCCACTTCGTAGTTATTAGCCATGAGGTAGGCGTGTCGTTTAGCCAGTCGGTTGTAGAATTTGCTGAAATAGTCGTCCATCATGCGCTTGGTGGTGAAACGAGGAGTGATTTCGGTAACGGATTTCTTGATGGTCTTGATCCACTCAGGTGAGTATCCCGCCGTGTTCTTGCGGTAGTACATGGGTATAATCTCGTTTTCGAGCAGCTGATAGATGGTAGCAGCGTCCAGTTGGTCTTGGTGAGCTTGGTTCTCGTAGGTTCGTTTGTCGGTCAGCGCCCATCCTGCACCTTCTACATATCCTTCGAGCCACCAGCCGTCAAGCACGGAGAAGTTGAGCACACCGTTCATCTGTGCCTTCTCGCCGGAAGTACCGGATGCTTCCAGAGGTCGGGTAGGTGTATTGAGCCAAATATCCACACCGGATACAAGGCGCTTGGCGAGGCGCATATCGTAGTTTTCGAGGAAGATGATTTTGCCCAAGAACTGCGGCATGCGGCTGATTTCGATAATGCGTTTGATTAGTCCTTGTCCTCCACCGTCAGCAGGGTGCGCTTTGCCGGTAAAGAGGAACTGAACGGGGTACATGGGGTTGTTGACCAGTTTGTCCAAGCGTTCGAGGTCGGTAAAGAGCAAGTGAGCCCGCTTGTAAGTAGCAAATCGTCGTCCAAAACCAATGATGAGGTTGTTGGGGTTCATCTCGTTGAGAGCGCGAACGATGCGTGCAGGGTCTCCTTGCGTTTTCATCCAGTCCTCGCGGAATTTGTCCTTGATATAGTCAATCAGTTTGATTTTGAGTGACATACGAGCAGCCCAAATGTCTTTGTCGGGGATGTCGTTGTAGGCTTTCCACATCTCAGGATTGGACTGGTCGTTGTACCATTGTTCGGGGAAGTTCTTCTTGTAGATAGCTTTCCATTCACTGGCAGCCCATGTAGGCATGTGTACGCCGTTGGTGACATAGTTGACATGCAGTTCCTCGGGGAAGTATCCTTTCCAAACAGGGGCGAACATTTTCTTGCTTACTTCGCCATGTAGCCAGCTGACGCCGTTGGCTTCTTGGCATGTATTAAGGGCAAAGACGGACATAGAGAACTTCTCGTTGTTGTCCTCGGGGTTTTGTCGTCCCATACCAATGAGGTCTCGCCACTCAATGCCCAGTCGAGCGGGATATTCGCTCATGTATTTATAGAACAGTCCTTCGTCAAAATAGTCATGTCCCGCAGGCACAGGCGTGTGGCAGGTATAGAGTCCACTGGAGCGAACAACCTCCAAGGCTTCCTGAAAACTCAAGTGCTCCTGTTCCACCAGATCGACCAGTCGTTGCAGTCCCATGAGTGCGGCATGTCCTTCGTTGCAATGATAGACGTCTTTTTTGATGCCGAGTTTATTGAGTGCCAAGGTGCCGCCAATGCCGAGTAG
>JAGHSR010000123.1 GCA_018065765.1 Candidatus Colicola coprequi | reverse complement strand
CACTATAAATAAAAAAGAATTGTTATGTCAGAAATTGAATCAAAAGTAAAAGCTATCATTGTAGATAAATTGGGCGTGGACGAAGCACAAGTAACAATGGAAGCTAATTTTGCTGCAGACCTGAACGCAGACTCTTTGGACACTGTAGAACTCATTATGGAATTTGAGAAAGAGTTTAATGTAACCATTCCGGATGAGGATACCCAAAAAATCAGCACCGTAGGTGACGCTGTAGCTTACATTGAAAAAACACTTGCTTAAGGGAATTGCTATTGATTTCCCGTTAAAAATTGTTTTTAACAAATCAACTGCTACGAGTCTATGGGGTTTCTATAGACTCGTATTTTTACCAAATATTAGTATATGGAATTAAGACGTGTCGTGGTGACCGGCATAGGTGCTGTTTCGCCTTTAGGAAATGACGTTAAAACCACTTGGCAATCAATGATTGAGGGCAAGAGTGGTGCGGCCTTGGTAGAGAGTTTTGATACGACTCTATTCAAGACTCACTTTGCTTGTGAAGTCAAGAATTTCAATATTGAGAACCTACTAGATCGTAAGGAAGCTCGTAAACTGGACCGCTATTCCCATTTTGCAGTTTGGACAGCGCACGAAGCGATGGAAGATTCCGGACTTGATTTGGAGAAAGAGAATCGCAAACGCATTGGAGTGGTTTTTGCAAGTGGTATGGGTGGAATGACGACGTTGGATACGGACATAGCAGAGTTTGCTACCGGCAATGGTGTGCCTCACTACAATCCATTTTATATTCCTAAGGCTATTCTCAATATGGCAGCCGGTCACATATCGTTGCGCTATGGATTGCAGGGACCTAATTTTGCTGTTGCATCCGCATGTTCATCTTCCGGGCATGCTATTGCGGTTGCCTGTGACCAAATTCGTTTGGGTCGTGCTGAGATTATGTTCACAGGTGGTTCGGAAGCCAGTATCAGTACATCGGGTATCGGCGGATTCAATGCTTTGCATGCCATATCCACCAGAAATGACTCTGTGCAAACAGCATCACGTCCATTTTCCAAATCCCGTGATGGGTTTGTAATGGGTGAAGGCGGTGCTTGTTTGATATTGGAAGAGTATAATCATGCCATCGCTCGAGGTGCAAAGATATATGCAGAGTTGGTAGGGTATGGGCTGAATGCAGATGCGTATCATATGACCGCTCCTGATCCGGAAGGACGCGGTGCTGCCGATGTGATGCAATTAGCGATGGAAGATGCCGGTATCACTCCCGCTGATGTAGATTACATCAATACACACGGAACTTCCACTCCATTGGGAGATATAGCAGAAGTGAAAGCTATTCAGCGAGTCTGGGGTGAAGACGCCTACCGACTGAATATATCATCCACCAAATCTATGACAGGTCATTTGTTGGGAGGAACTGCCGCTATTGAGGCTATGGCAACTATATTGGCTCTACACGATGGTATAGTACCTCCTACCATCAACCACGAAGAAGGTGATGAAGATGAGCAAATAGATTATCGGCTGAATTTCACATTCAATCAAGCTCAAAAACGCGAGCTTCGCTATGCCTTAACCAATACATTTGGGTTTGGTGGACATAATGTATGCTTAGCGTTTAAAAAATATATAGAACAATAAACCACCCCTAAACAATATACGACTATGGTAGTAGCTATTGTGGGCGCCTCCGGAGCAGTGGGACAAGAACTGCTCAATGTATTGGCTCAACGCCAATTTCCGGTGACTGAACTGCGTCTGTTTGGTTCGGCTCGTAGTGCAGGCACTCAATATACTTTCTTAGGCACAAAATACACGGTACAGGAATTGCAGCACGGTAATCAGTTTCGAGGTGTAGATATAGCTTTCACATCTGCCGGTGCAAGTGTGTCGCGCGAATATGCCGAAGATATCACACGTTATGGAGCAATCATGATCGATAATTCCAGTGCTTTTCGTATGGATGACGATGTGCCATTGGTGGTTCCCGAAGTCAATGCCTCGGATGCACTCAATCGACCACGAGGCATCATAGCCAATCCTAACTGCACCACTATACAGATGGTAGTTGCCCTGCAAGCCATAGAGAACGTGAGCCATATCAAGCAGGTGCATGTCAGTACGTATCAGGCTGCCAGTGGTGCCGGAGCACAGGCTATGAAAGAATTGGAGATGCAATATCGTCAGGTGCTGAATGGCGAAGAAGCAACGGTGAATAAGTTTGCGTATCAATTGGCATACAATTTGATTCCCCATATAGATGTATTTACAGACAATGACTATACCAAAGAGGAGATGAAGATGTACAACGAAACACGCAAGATCATGCATTCAGATATTCGAGTGAGTGCTACTTGTGTTCGTGTACCTTCTCTACGTGCTCATTCGGAGAGTATATGGGTGGAAACGGAAAAGCCCATCTCAACTCAAGATGCCCAAGAGGCGTTCCGTAATGGTAAGGGTTGTGTGTTGATGGACGATCCACAAAACAAGGTATATCCGATGCCTTTGTTTCTAAGTGGCAAGGATGAAGTTTTTGTTGGACGTGTTAGGCAAGATATCAGTCGTGAGAATGGATTGACATTTTGGTGTGTTAGTGACCAGATACGCAAAGGTGCTGCCCTCAATGCGGTCCAAATAGCAGAGTATTTAATTTGTCATGCCAACTAAATCGTCCATAGAAATCATGGCACCGGTAGGGTGCTGGGAGAGTTTAGCTGCCGCCATCGAGGCTGGAGCAACCAGTGTGTATTTTGGTATTGAGTATCTGAATATGCGCGCACGCTCATCGGCCAATTTTACTACAGAGGATCTGCATAAGATAGTGGCGACCTGCCGCGAAGCGGGCGTGAAAACATACTTGACCCTTAATACGGTAATGTATCCTGAAGACTTGCCGCTAATGCGTACCATCGTGGATAATGCCAAACAGGCAGGATTGGATGCTATCATTGCCAGCGATATAGCCGTGCTGCAATACGCTCATGCACAGGGTGTGGAAGTGCATTTGTCCACCCAACTCAATATAGCCAACACAGAAGCTCTCAAGTTTTATGCTCAATATGCCGATGTGGTCGTATTGGCAAGGGAACTGAACATGGAGCAGGTGGCCAATATCCATCGTGATATCATTGAGCAGCATATTTGTGGTCCTAAGGGGGAACAAATTCGCATCGAGATGTTTTGTCACGGAGCTTTGTGTATGGCAGTGAGTGGCAAGTGCTATTTGAGTTTGAACAACTTAGGGGCTTCAGCCAATCGGGGGGCATGTATGCAAATCTGCCGACGAGGGTATATTGTCAAGGATAAGGAGTCGGAGCTGGAACTGGAGGTGGATAATCAATATATTATGTCGCCCAAGGATTTGAAGACTATTCATTTTCTCAACAAAATGCTGGATGCCGGTGTGGAAGTGCTGAAAATAGAAGGTCGTGCTCGTGGACCAGAATATGTCAAGACGGTTGTCGAGTGCTACAAGGAAGCTGTTGCAGCATGGGAGAACAGCGAGTTTGATGTTAAAAAAGATAGGGGCAATATAGAAGAAAAGATTGCTCATTGGAATGAACGTTTAGCTCGGGTATTCAATCGTGGATTTTGGGATGGCTACTATCAAGGACAGAAACTGGGTGAATGGACTCATGAATACGGTTCGCGGGCTACACGCAAGAAAGTGTTTGCCGGCAAATGCACCAATTTCTTCAAGAATATATCTGTGGCTGAATTCTTCATTGAAGCCACCGACAATATATCCGAAGGGGACGAACTACTGATTACAGGTGAGACCACCGGCGCATTGGAATTGATGGCTCACGATATGCACAATAGTAAAGGTAATCTGACCGATTGCGCCAAAAAAGGTCAGTATTTCTCCGTCAAAACTGAAAAAACAGTCCATCGCGGTGACAGACTGTTTTTGTTGAAAGAGGGATAAGACGTATTGCTAATAATGGCGGATAGACACCAGATGGTGTGTATAAATGGACTGGCCTGGGACTTGTTCAACGGATAGAATGCCGCGGTTGTCAATATGCTCGACCTTAACACGTCCGGAGCAGTGCATTACCCGCTCAGAATCCAACAACATACCGACATGCGTTATTCGCGTGTCGCCGCGTGAGTTGTTGGCATCCATATGTTCATCGAAAAGGGTGTCGTTGTGGTCAAAGAACACCAAGTCCCCTGCTTGTGCTTCAGCAAGTGATGCCACCTCTGTGCCTTGAGTTATTTGTTCACGCGCATTGCGCAGTAAGGCATGACCGAACAGAGCATGAAAAACTTGTGTAAAACCGGAACAATCCAATCCCAAAGCATTCTTACCTGCCCATAGATAGGGAATATTGAGGAAAAAGCGTGCCGTTTGGAGAACATTATCGGAAGTCATTTCCATAGGAGTGGCAGCTACCATCTCCGGGTTAATGCGGAAATCAGCGCCCAAAATGGAAAATTGTCCATCGTGATAAGCTGGTAAATGAGTTCCGGCAGTCAGAGGTATGGTTTGCGAATTGCTTAGGCTGAGTGCATATGTCATAGGGTATTTGACGATTGCTGTTTTATCCAATTTGCTCACCTGTTTCCATTCGTCACTATTCAGTGGTGTCAGCATCTTAAAATCGACCCATCCTTGTTGTCCGTCCAGGTGCGATTTGATACGAATCCATCGAGGTTGTTGATCCAGGATGTCGCATGTTTCAGCAAAGAGCAACTGGGTTAATTGTTCGGCTCCTTCGTCGGGTTGGCAACGCACAGGTACTACGCTGTGCAAAACGATAGCATGTTTGTTTACCATACTTCTTGTATATTAGAATTGGCGTTTTTAGGATAGTCAATGGTGTAATGCAGACCTCTACTTTCTTTTCGTTCCAAGGCCTGACGAGTAATCAAGTAGCCTACGTTGATCATATTACGAAGTTCGCAAATATCGCGGGTAGCTTTGACCCGTTTGAACAAGTCCTCTGTCTCCTCATAGAGTAGATCTAAGCGTTCCCATGCACGGCGTAAACGCAGATTACTGCGAACGATACCCACGTAGGTGGACATAACCTGTCCCACTTCGCGCTCATCCTGCGAAATCAATACTTTCTCCTCATTAGTCATCGTGCCTTCATCGTTCCAATCGGGGATGTGGGTATTAAAGTCATAGTTTTCAATCACGGATAGACTATGTTTAGCTGCTGCATCGGCATACACCACTGCCTCGATGAGCGAATTACTTGCCAAACGATTGCCGCCATGAAGTCCGGTACAGCTACATTCGCCTACTGCATAGAGGCGGTGAATACTGGATTCGGCATCTAAATTAACCTTGATACCTCCACACATGTAGTGTGCGCACGGAGCAACAGGAATATATTCTTTAGTAATATCAATACCGATACTCAGGCACTTGTGGTAGATGTTTGGGAAATGGTGGCGTGTTTGCTCAGGGTCTTTGTGAGTGACATCCAAGCAGACATGATCGAGTCCATGAATTTTCATCTCATTATCTATGGCTCGTGCCACTATGTCGCGCGGAGCCAAACTAAGGCGCGGGTCATACTTATGCATAAACTCTTCGCCATTAGGCAGGCGTAATATGCCTCCATATCCGCGCATAGCTTCAGTGATGAGATAGGCGGGATGTGTTTCACCCGGATGGAACAAGGCCGTCGGATGAAATTGTACGAACTCCATGTCCTTGACTTGTCCTTTGGCGCGATAGACCATAGCTATTCCATCGCCGGTGGCTATGTTGGGATTGGTGGTGGTGGCATATACAGCCCCTATTCCTCCCGTAGCCATCAGAGTGATACGACTGAGATAAGTGTCTATTTTTTGCGTATCCGGGTTGAGGATATAAGCCCCATAACACTCAATGTCCGGTGTGCGACGTGTAACGCGTACGCCGAGATGGTGCTGGGTAATAATCTCTACTGCGAAATGGTTTTCCAGTACGTCAATATAAGGATTTTGATGAACAGCATTCATCAATCCGCGCTGAATCTCAGCTCCTGTATCGTCGGCATGGTGAAGAATACGAAACTCGGAGTGCCCCCCTTCACGGTGAAGATCAAAATGGCCATCTGCTCCCTTGTCGAAATTGACGCCCCAGTTGACTAATTCTTCGATTTGACGTGGAGCGTTACGAACCACTTGCTCAACTGCGGTAGGATCACTAATCCAATCTCCCGCCACCATGGTGTCGTGAATATGTTTTTCAAAATCATCTACGAGCAAATTAGTCACACTGGCTATACCTCCTTGTGCCTTGGTTGTATTGGCTTCGTCCAGGGTAGTCTTGCAACAGAGGGCTATCTTGTATTTTTGTGTTCGAGCCACTTTTAATGCAAAACTCATACCGGCTACTCCTCCACCGATGATGAGAAAATCATACTTTTTAGTCATAATTATTTATTTTATAGATATTTATCTTGGTCTGCACAAAGCAAATACACTATATTTGCTTCCTCGAAACGGTTTCATGGCGTCCATCATTGAGCGAATCGTTGCACCTGTAGTAATCAGGTCATCCACCAACAAGATGTGTTTACGATACATCTCTTCCGGATGATTCACCTGAAAAATACCGGCTACATTTTGATCCCGATGTTGTTTGGGCAACAACGCTTGTTGTGAATTGTTGACCACACGACAAACATGAGTGGTATCTACAGGAATACCTGTCACATCTCCTAAACCGCGAGCGATATATTCGGATTGATTGTATCCTCGAGTGCGAAAGCGTTTGGAATGCAATGGAACAGGAATGATCACGTCTATCGTTTCAAAGAAATCGGTCTCAAGAAACTCTTGAGCAGCAATAGTTGCCAAATGATATGCCAACTGGGGTTGTTCGCGGTATTTGAACGCATGCACGACCTGTTGAATAGGCGACTCTTTGTCAAAGAACAAGAATGCAGCGGCTTCTTCAAAACGTGGTTCAGAGGCAAAGAACTCTTCTGTTGAGTTTCCCCTCAATAGGAATTGTTCTGTGCGTGGAAGTGATAGTAAACACTCATCACACAGAATTTTCCCTATGATTAACTTATTCCCACACATGCAACACGTGTGAGGAAAGAATAATTCGGTGAACCACCTACTAAGCATCTCGTGCAACAGTATGATAAATAATCAATCGGTGATTGTTATTTACGCATACCATTCAACAAGTATATATTTTGCCCATTCAAGATTTCGACTACACCATTGTTGATTCGTTTGAGTGAGCGAATGTCTTTGTTCGTCAAAGTCTCCAGAGCTGTATATTCGCGTGTTGAATATCGTGCAATACCGATTCCCTTGAGATAAAGAGCAAATGTCAGGTCTTCACCCGAAGGGATTACGCCGGCTTGCATAAATTCAACCGGTGCTACGTTCAATCCGGCAGCAGGGAATTTCTCCGTAATGGGTTGTGCAATAGAAATGAGCAAGACAGCGTTCTTGTTTTCAGGCATTTTGTAAACGTTCATGCCAATATTCACACCACCTGCATCGCAAACCGGTGCCAACCAATAGTTTTCACCTCCGTAGCAGAAGAATTCTGAGCCATACATAGAGGCAGGATAATCCTCATCATCAAGCAAATTGATTCGGGTCATTGCAGCTCCAGCCGTCAGATTAAAGTCAAAATAGAACTCTGTGCTCTCAATGGTAGCACCGTCAACCAAGAAGTAACCGATATCATTGCCATCGTTAGGTGTTACGCGGAAGCGGAAGTCAGAACCCCATTTAGCTACGGTATATGCTTTGACAGAAAGCAAGTACATAGACTCCTGAATGCCAACGGTAGGAGGAATGTTCATGTAGTTGGCACCGAACAACGAAACGGTCTGTTTGCTGTCTGCAGAGATTGCCGAAACCACTATTCTATGCCACCATGATGGACCCATAATAGTCATAGTTTGACCGATGGTAAAGTCCGTGCGGATACCTACTTGTGGTATGAATTCATACAACAAGGTGGGATCAGCATTTAAGTCGGTATATTGATATACTTTGAAGTCTGGTGTTTTAGAACTTGATTTCATGGTAACTAAGTTACATGCAAGCAATACGCTATCGGATGTGAAGGCGATGTCACCTACTTTGCCCTGAATGCCATTGGTGGATAATTGCGCAGTTTGTTTACCGGAATTGGTGTCAAAGATATAGATTTGTCCCTCCTCAGTAAGAACAAAAATCTGCTCACCACGGAAATACATACGATGAATATTCAAAGCATCCAATTCAGGGGTTTTTACGATAGGATATTCTTTGAGTTGCAGTGGGGATGGCATAACAGATGTAGGAGTTGCCAATTCCGGATAATCCGGCTCTTTAGGACGGATATAATCACTATCCGTAACAAACGAATTGATAGATGCTGTAGTTCCTGCTGTTACGGTTACATCTTCGATGAGTTCTACTGCGTGAGGTGCACGAATACGAACTTGATAATCACCCGGATTGACATCGTAGAACACATACAAACCATTACAATAATTATCGGTTGTATAGCTTTGAAGGACTTTACCGTCTTTCATTAGATCAACGTTGGCATTATCCATCGTTTTCCAACGGTCAGGGGCACCTTCCGGATGGTTGCTGGGTTTAGCGATGTATGATCCCATGCCGCTACGTGTTTCCTTGAAATTCTTAGAGCGAACAATACCGGCAACTATTCCGGTTGGGAGTGGATCAATATTCCAAATTTCACAGAAGCCATAATAAAAA
This sequence comes from Candidatus Colicola coprequi, assembly GCA_018065765.1. GTDB lineage: Bacteria > Bacteroidota > Bacteroidia > Bacteroidales > Paludibacteraceae > Colicola > Colicola coprequi. Next base: position 24,508 of record JAGHSR010000123.1, on the reverse strand, counting down.
CGATAAGCTTCCATGGTTTGGTAGTCGCGATTGAGAAAACGGTGTGTGTTGGGCAAATAACTATGGAAGGATGCCTCACAAAGCACTGTAGGACGATAGGCCTGGGTACCATCTGACGGGCTAATCAATGACCAAGTCTTGTAATAACTCCAAATATATCCACCGGCAGCCTCGTGATAGGAATCTAAGTCATGGCGCATGTGCTTGACTATGGAAGTAGCCATGGTGAAAGCAGTAGGATCGGCAGCATACTGAGCACCGGTGTAAGCTTGGTCGGGAGTGCAAGTTTCGTTACCTTCAATGAAAGCCACTACGTAGTTGGCTGCAGCTCCAACCGAACCGGCGGCATTAGAGTGAATGGAAAGCAGTAAATCTGCATTAAACGCAGCACATTCAGCCTTGATGGAGGAGAATGGGCGATCACCTACATATGGGTCATCGGTATAATGTTTATATTTTTTATCAAAATCAAGTGTATTGTCGTCACGCATGCCTGAACGATTATCACGACGAGAAAGTAAAACTTTTTCTGCATTATGGTCCAAAAGCAATTTTTCAAGGTCGAATGCGACTTTTAAGTTAGAAGACGATTCCCAAAAACCAAGGGTATCAATCATACCACTTGAAGTGTATTGTGGGAAAGGAATCGTAGGGATATGGCGGTCATTCACCTCATTCCAACCACCATGACCGGGGTTGATATAAATTTTCAGTCCGGAGAAGTCCGCAGCAGCCATCGCAAGGAGAGTGCAGGGGAGAAGTAAAAGAGATACAAATAGTTTTTTCATGATTATGATCCTTTCATTAATCTTTAATTTCAACGTTCATCATATAGACTGCACCATCCGCAGCAAATACGACCTTATCGCCTTCTTGATTGGCAGCAGGGTAAAGTACGATTTCGTGACCGGGTATTTTGTGAATGGTCAGATTTTGTGCATCGATACGAATTGTAACTAAAGGAGAGTGGGTATATTTATAGCCATCTCCCCACAAATCGAGCATACCTACAACGTAGTTGTTTCCCAACCATTGCGGAGCACCGACATAACCAAGGTAGGTTACGTTGTTACCTTCCATATCGCATACATAAGTTCCAAATTTGTCACCACTTGCAACAGTGTAAACGAGATGTTTCTTATCCGGAGAGATGTTAGGCCAAATATAACTGCACTTGCCTTGTGGATTGAGTACACGACGAACATTATTGGTGTATAGTACCAAATCCATATCTTCAATAGCAACCACATATTTGTTTTCTACTTCACGAATGTCTGTCAATAGTCTTTGACTTTTCATCTGTTTTCCTTTAGCGACACGAATAGTTCCACCGGAAAAATCGAACGCGTATTTCTCGCGAGAGTAGTCATCTAGAATAGCGATTTCACCATTCTCCAGATTGATTCGCTTGATAGCGGTATAGCGACGATTGTCACGGTATTGAACATCGCGGAAAACAACCATCTTACCTCCATCCGAAATCTTAGCCTCATAGCCGGCATTGTCTGCATCGGTCAGTTGAAGAACGCTGTTGTCAGCCAAATCGTATTTCACCAAACCTTTGCAACTGGAAGTGGTGAACAGCAGATAATCTCCTGTCGGAGCAAATTGTGGCGAGCAAAAGCCCTGATTGTTTGTGCCGGGAAGTTCCTCAATGGACTTAACCTCCACCTGAGCTGCTGCAGTAATCGTGCAGAGTACTGCAGCTAAAAGGAATGTTTTTTTCTTGTTGTTGAATATTTGTTTGAAAAAGTTAATAGAATAAATATTTTGTAATTATCACATTTATACTCGTGCGCGTGTAACGATATTTTAGGAGTTGTAACCTATTTGCATACTTTGTATAAACTCGGTTTGTACTCATTGCCGTATCCATCAAGCGGACACACCGCAAAGACGAGATGGGCTTTGTTGGACACACCGCTTACATCAAATGTCTTGTCATAACTGACCCCCAATAGATATTTGGGGTTTTCCAATGCCTCCGCAGTAGATACCTCTTGAGGGAAAGCATATACCGAGAATTTAGATGCAGATGAATGTGACCAGGATAAAGTATTGTCTTTGAGTTTAAGGGACTTAACGGCTTTATAAGGAATGCCTTCATACCATGTCAGCACAGGAGTCAACGCTTGTGTGGAATAAACAGATTGATGTAACGAATCAGGCAGTGTTCCTTTGCAAAAACGTCCACCGGGATAATAAACAGAACCACTGGCATTCTCACTGCCTGCACGATTGATGCGTATTTCATTCTCAACTTCGGTAGCACTAAATCTCCTGAGTTTTCTGGAACCTAACGCTTGACTAATGTAACAATGGCGACCAAACTTATTGGCGACATCGTACCACCAAGGAGTAATTTTGCTATAGTCTGTTAGTTCTGAACCGATAGGCCAATATACTTGGGGGGCAATGTAGTCAATCGTGTGCGCCATAAGCCAAGCCACAGGTTCAGAATAAATGCCATCGTATTGCCAGTCACCTTCTGTACCTTGAATGGCATTAATACCATACCGATCAGCTACAGCTTGCTCACTAGCGGCAATACCTGCAGGTCCGATGCCAAACTTACACCAAGGTTTATATGCTTTGATAGCAGTATTAACAGCAGCTACCATTTGATTCACATTATCACGGCGCCAATCGGCACGATTGAGTTGATTGGGATTATAGCGGTCGTATTGTGCCTGATCCATCTCATCGGTCATTCCTGATACATAAAAATAGTCGTCAAACACAATACCATCCACTTCATATCGGCTGACAATATCCATCACAACATCCACGATGCGGTCACGCACTTCAGGCATGCCAGGATTAAGAATAGTGCTCCCGTTGGCACATGTAATAATCCAATCAGGGTGTTGCTGACTATAGTCATTCTCGCATTTTCCGTAGGTACTTTCCCCCACAGAATAGCGATAGGGATTAATCCAAGCGTGTAATTCTAACCCACGTTTGTGAGCTTCTTGAATAACAAAAGTTAAGGGATCATACTGAGGAGCCACTCCTCGGGTACCGGTTACCCATTGACTCCAGGGTTCATACGAGGATTGATAGACAGCGTCACACATCGTGCGCACCTGAAAAAACACAGCGTTCAAACCAGCTTGTTGGAATATGTCCAAATAGTCTGTCATTTGTTTCTGTTGTGCGATGGTGGCTTCGTTTGTGTTGGATTGAACAGATGGCCAATCGATGGTGTAAACGGTAGTCAACCACGCTGCACGGAACTCACGCTTAGGATTGTCCGCAGCGATAGAGCCCACAAGTAGTAAGCAGGCAAAAGTGATTAAAATGCGATTTCTCATGTGTTTAGGTATAAATGATGCATAAATTCGTAGACTGTTCCCACTATGTATAGTGCAAAAATGATTCCGCGCGTAAGTGTTTGCGTGGTTAGAAAATATACGGATGCCGCCATTGATACCACAGCGGGAATGGTGGCTACAACACCACGTTCGTTTACGGGGAACGCGTACCAAAATAGCACCGCTAGCAAAACAAACGATATCATCTGCAAATATTTTTGCACAGAAATATTATCCCTATTGATTCTAAGGAAGGATGCTACCACAAAATACAACGAAAAAATCAACAAAAGTATTTCAACCACTTGTACGAATGACCAATCTATAACAACCCATTGTCGTTGCGCCATGGCAGACCACTCCGGAATAAACCAGTCCATTTGACGGCCAATCACATAATAAATAGCCATCATTGCCAATGCTATCAACATGGCACTTATAGTACGGAAACTGATTTTTTTCTCAATGGCTAATAACACTATCCACACTACCACAAATAGTACCATATCACTCCAAAGCAATGAGGCAAGCACAATGAGGACAACGGCAAGAAATGATTCTTCTGTTGCGTCCTCTTGATGGGATGTTCGTTGCATAAGTTGGATAACAACAATCAATGCCATAACAATCAATTGTCCCTGCCAAAATGTGTGAAGAGTTATGTTAGCACCCAATGTGATCTGGTAAATAAATGCGGGCACGACAGAAGGCATTCTGGTGAGACCGGAACGATGAGCCAGGCGAGCCAGAAAAAAAGCGTTCACAACGGCTAAGACCAATGTCAACAGAGGTATCCACCATTCATTCACCGAAATCAGAGTAGGGATAAACATTGATATGGAAGCCATGAGCAACAATATGCCCATAGGTAGCGTCCATTCGGTAATATGTGTAAAGAAATATTTCGTAGTAGTCTAATGGCTTTTATCTCTAATGTTTATTCGATAAATCCTTTACGGCGCAGCAGATATTGTGGGTCTGCTACTTTCCCGCGAAACTCTTGATATAATTCAGCAGCGTCACGTGTGCCGCCTTGTTCCAATAGATGACGGAAACGTTTGGCCACCTCCGGATTAAGGATATCACCGGTTTCCTTGAATGCAGCAAAGGCGTCTGCATCCAACACTGCTGCCCATGTGTAGGAATAGTATCCTGCTTCATAACCGGTAGTGAAAATGTGATTATAGAATGTGGAACGATAGCGGGTGATGATTTCCGGAATCATTTGCATATTTTTCATGGATTGCGCTTCAAAATCATTTACATCAAATTCATCGGTAGTAGTCATCACGTGATAATCCATATCCAAAATGGATGCTGATAGTAGCTCTGTAGTCACAAATCCTTGATTGAATTGACCTGCTGCATTGATTTTTGCAATCAACTCATCCGGCATCACTTCCCCTGTAGCATAATGGAAAGCATACGTTTTGATTATCTGCGGGTCGTAACAATAATTTTCCATAAACTGGCTGGGTAATTCGACAAAATCACGTGGAGTGTTGGTTCCAGCGAGTGACTTGTAAGTAGCTTTGGATAATAAACCATGTAATGCATGTCCAAACTCATGGAAGAGCGTTTCTACATCATCCATAGATAACAAAGAGGGGTTGCCTTGTGTTGGCTTGTTGAAATTGCCAACATTGATAATCACAGGACGATGGTCAACTCCATTTGCATCCACATATTGTGGCAAAATATTGTTCATCCATGCGCCCGGACGTTTGCCGGCACGGGGGAAGTAATCGGTATATAATATACCCACCAGTGACCCATCGGCATCTGTGACTTTGAATACTTCTACATCCGGATTATACACCGGCATGTTATCCAATTGCTCAAAATTTAGACCGTATAGATTGTGTGCCAATAAGAATGCACCTTTACGAACATTATTTAGGTCAAAGTATTGTTTGATTTCCTCTTCGTCAAGCGCATATTTCTGCTGACGCAATTTCTCTGTATAGTACCACCAATCCCATGGTTGCAATTTCTCACCGGGTAAATCTTCATTCATCAGTTCCTGCAGAGCAGCAGCCTCTTTCTTAGCTGCTGCGAGACTGGGTTCCCATACTGATTGTAGGAACTCATTAACGGTGTTAGCGTCATGAGCCATACAATCTGCCAAAATATAGTCCGCAGGATTGGAATAACCGAATAGTTTCGCTTTTTCTACGCGAAGTTGCATCGTACGAACAATCACGGCCTTGTTGTCGTTTTCATTGTCGTGATTACCACGAGTTGTGTAAGCCAGAAGCAATTGTTTGCGTAACTCACGATTAGTGCAATATTGCAATACGGGAGTAAAACTAGTGCGTTTAGGAGTGAACAACCATGCATCAGCACGTCCAGCAGCAATAGCTTCTTCTTTGGCAGCCGTTTTAGCTGATTCGGGCAGCCCATCCAGTTCTGATTCATCCGTCACAAATAATTGAAAAGCATTGGTTTCAGCTACCACGTTCTGACCAAACTTTAATGACAAAGTGGCTAATTCTTGATTGATTGCTTTCAGGCGTTCTTTCTTATCTATTGGCAGATTAGCTCCGTTCTGAGCAAAACTTTTATAGGTTTCTGTCAATAGACGCATCTGTTCAGCACTTAGATTTAATGTTTCACGCTGTTCATAGGCAGTTTGAATACGAGCAAAGAGCCCCTCGTTGAGAATAATTCCATCTTGCAGAGCCGACATCATAGGTGCCACCTCATTGGCAATGGCATCCATTTCGTTGTTGCCATCAGCTTCAAGCACATTGTAAAACACACCGGCAACGCGTTCGAGCAACATACCTGTCTGATCTAAAGCAGCCACTGTGTTTTCAAAAGTTGGTGCTTCCGGATCATTAACGATTGCCTCAATTTCTTTTTCGTTTTGAGCAATAGCCTCTTTAAAAGCGGGCATATAATGCTCCAGTTTAACTTGATCAAACGCAGGAACGCCATAAGGGGTTTCAGGTTGGTCTAACAAAGGGTTCACATTGGTACAAGCCATACAAACAAATAGTGATGAAGCCAAAATGGCAAAGTTGTTGTGTTTCATATTAGTTGATTTTTACATTTTTTTTCAAACTGGAATTAACCAAATTACGTATCTCCATCGCCTTGGTTTCAACATCTTTGTGGAAAAGAGGACGGAAATCTTGTGCGTAGCGGCACTTAGCCGGTTTGACATTCAAATCATCAAACGTTCCGTTGATATCCACACCGAGATAGAAAGGACGTAGGAGTGATACGTGATAATCGAAGGACATATCCAGGAAGTGGTTGCCTCCCAATGCTGCCATATAATTGTCAATGCCCAAACAGAATGGATAGATTTTGATTTCGTCCTTATAGAGTGAAACTTGACAGGTAAGAGTATCTATCTTGTTTTCTGTTTTGGGACTAAACAGCAAGATTTTAGAGATTTTATTGAATGTTTCCCCATCCAATACGACTAAATCTTTACCTTCTATGGCGCATGCTCCGCGCAGTGTACTGGGCTTAAGTTGGTACTGAGAGTTTACATAAGTTTCCGCTGCCACGTGAAACTGTGCTCCACCACGGAAAGCACTTAACATGGGCATCAGTGTATCCAATTGTGGAATCATACTTATCAATTGCTGCAAATCAATGTCCACCATATGATAGTCCAGTCCCACATAAATGTGATCTCTTCTGGGGGTACGATACATGGCTGTTAATTGCAATTTGGCAGCCTCGCAGATAAATCCCATTTCTTCGATAATGATGGTTCCGTCTTTTATGTAAACATTACCACCCAAATTCTTGAGATGCTCATTAAATACGTCAGCCGATTTGATATGAGTGACCAAGGTTAAATCAACCCGTTCCGGCACCATGAAAGGATCTTTTTCGATGGTGTCTTCTGCCGCAGTTATCTGTTCGCTTGTTGCTGTTTGTGTTGTATCTGACCCTAAACGGCTAACTATATCCAACAACTCATTGACATCTGAGTATTCCGATGTAAATCGAAGGATTCCGGTCAAATTACTCTCCTTGCGCATCCACTTACCCAATCCTTTTACTTCACCGCCCAACGAAAAATCAGACTTACCAATCACAATACGACTGGTATCTATGACAAAGTCTCGATTGGAATATGCGAATTTAATCTCAGGTATTGACACCATCGTACCCAATTGCGCTATATCAGCATGGGCATTTTGTAAATCAAATCGGATACGTGGATTCCACTTGAGTAATACATTGTCGCCATTCTTGTTGTATGTGGCTGTGGCATCTATGGAAATTTGTCGGGTATCTACAGCTAAGTCTTTCCCCATAGATGCTTCCATCGCATCGGACGAAAAATGCACAACCATTCGTGGTGTGGACTTGTTCCTACGAGACGATGTGAGGGTGAGTTGTCCTTTCGGATTGATAGCATGTGCAGTAATAGTGTCCAATGTGGCATTCAACTCCGTAAAATCAAAACCAGCTGTTAGAGTCGGCAGTTGGGTGGTGTCTTTAATATCTATTTCAATGGCTGCATTCAACTTGCCACCATCAACATGCGCATTGAGATTTGAGGCCAATAATTGGGCATTCACCTCATCTATGTCAATGATACAATTGGCAGACAAAATGGCTTTGTCGCGTATTCCTGTTTTGGGGGCAGACAATTGAATGGTGAGTTGGTCGGCATGTGCCAATGTTGAGTCGCAATACACCAAATCCAAGTCTTGTATAGCAAGATCACCTTTCACTTTCATATTATTAAGGTTGAAGTGGGTTACATCACTCAGATGTGTCTGAACACCAATCTGACCATTCAGCACCCCTTTTACCCACGATTCGGAGGAGTCATTTTGTATCCAATAATCCGCATCTGGTAAATATACACTCATGTTTGCCTTTAAATCACAGAAAGGATTGTCTAACGCAAATCCTTTGCCGGATTTGAATATCTCAGTGGCATTGCCTGTCACAGTGATATTTGTCTTTCCCGTTTTGGCATACAAACGATTGATAGTAGCCGTTGTTGCTTCTATTTGCTCCAAGTCCACATGAACTACAATATCAGCATCTATAGCATCGAAATAATATGGCAATGCCGTATATTTCCCCTTACCTTCCTTGATGAGTATTTGTGCATCCACAATAGGTAAAATCGTTTGACGTGGGTCGAAATCACAACTGTCCTCTTCCAATCCCATTTCTTGCACATCTTCTTCACTTGCTCCCGGATAAAAGACCCCCGTTACATCAGCATTCAGTTGTATCTTACCATCTGCAATCACCTCCTTGGGAACTAACGACTGATACGATTCCGGCAATAGAGCCAACAACGATGACACCTGCCAATCATTGGTTGAGATATGCAAATCGGGATTCATGTACAACGTACTCATGCAATAAGGGAATGTAACCCCACCATCCAAGTTGATTTGGAACTCATTGACAGCCAACTGACCATCGTCAACAACAATAAGTCCATTCTCCCGCACACCCAATGGAAGGCTAATGTGCAATTTCACATCCTCCACCAATGTCTCATCTTTCATGGTGAAATCTACATCATTTGCATTAACATTAAGCGTTAGCACTTCACGTTGCTCTTCATAACAAATTTCTATTCCCATATCCTGCACATTGGCATCCATCGAATCTCTCACGTTGAGATAAGTGAGTTTGTCGGCTTCAATGATAAATCTATTCTCATTCAACTCTATCTCGCGCAAAACCCATCCCCCCTCTGTTGTATCGTTATCCTCCACCGTATCTTGACTCAAGTTGAGAATATCCACGTTGGATTTACCTTCTGAATCGATATAGATATTGGCTTCAACATCTTCTAAATGAAATTTTTTAATATCGATGCACCCATCTATCGCCTTTGCCAGATCCACTCCCACTACCAACTCCGGAATAGCCAATACCGTGTCCGATTGGGCACCTTCCATGGGATTGATGATGTAGAGTCCCTTTACGGACAATCCAAAATCAGGGAAGGTGCGGAAAAAAGTCAGATTCACCTCATCCAATTCGTGTTGACAAGTCAACAATGAATCCGCAATTTGATTAACTATTGGGGTCAAACGTTTCGGGGTAAACATCACGTAGCAGGCCAAAGCTATCGCGACTATCACAACACCAATAATAGACGCTAATGTGATGCCTAATATTTTTAGAGCGCGTTTCATTCGCCTGCTATTTTATGGTAATTATATGTTTTCCCGCTCTCCGACTTGAGACTAAGCACGGAATCATTCAGGACTGTCAGTGTATAAGTTCTATCAATCACCGAACCGTGATTGTCCATAGTGTATAACTCCAGCAAATCTGTGGTAACTTTACGCCACATATACCAACCGTCTCCGTGTTTTACCAAATCACTTTCATACACGCCTTCTGATTCAGTCCATTCTTTGCCCCAATAGTACTCATCCGTTTTCGGTTGACCGGTTTGCTCTAAATACTCTGCATCAGTCACTTTGGTAGAGTAATAAACACGATAGTTTGTCGGGGCCTGATTGTTTTGCCAGCGACCGAATAACTTAGCCTCAGAACCCACTTGTTCTGTATCTCCGAATCCAGTACAGGAGTTGAATCCCCCTATCATTAGAGATGCAACTGCAATAAATAAAAATTTCTTCATTTTTTACGCTTTTTTAAGACTGATTTTCACTTTATAACCATCCATCTCCAGTTGTTGCTCTGTGACAAGGGCATCTGTCAGCACAAGAGAGGTTGCCAGCACTTGAGATGAGATATATTCTCCGAAATGCTCAATGGCAGCATTAATCTCGCTGCGTTTCTCCAATTCAATAATTATACGATCTGTGATATCCAATCCGGATGATTTCCTCAAATTTTGAATGCGGTTGATTAATTCGCGTGCTACACCTTCTTCTATGAGAGCATCGGTCAATTCAATATCCAACGCAATCGTCAATTGTCCCTCGTTTAGCACAAGCCATCCGGGCATGTCTTCTGTAGCAATCTCCACATCTTCTGCTTCCAGTTGGAAATCCAATAGTAAGTATTTGCCTTCTTTTTCAAAACGAGCTATTTCGTCTTGTGTCAGACTTGTAATAGCTGCAGCCAATGCTTTCATTTGTGCACCTGCTTTTTTGCCCAATACCTTAAAATTAGGTTTGATTCGTTTGGTCAAACGAATTTCGCTATCTTCTGCACGCACGATTTGCAATTCTTTCACATTTACTTCAGCTTGAATAAGGTCTTTAACGCGCATCAATGCATTCAGAGTTATTTCATCCTGCGCAGGAATAATAGCCTTTTGAAGTGGTTGACGAACATTTTTCTCAGCACGCTTGCGGAGAGACAGAATCATGGATGTAGCCTGCTGAGCCAAAGACATTGACCGCTCCAAATCCGAATCAATGAATTCATCATGCACCTTAGGCCACTCACTTAAATGTACCGTTTCACCGGTCAAATCACGATACAAACGATCTCCAAAGAATGGAGCATTAGGTGCCATTAGTTGAGCTATTGTCTTTAGACAGGTGTACAATGTTGCGTATGCCGCTTGCTTATCAGCGTCCATCTTTCCTCCCCAGAAACGTTTGCGATTAAGGCGCACATACCAGTTACTCAAATCATCTTGTACAAAATCGGATATAGCACGACCTGCTTTGGTTGGTTCATACGTTTCATAGTCTTCTGTCACCTCTTTGACAAGAGAATTCAATTTGCTCAATATCCATCGATCTATCTCCGTAACACCATCGGTCATGTTATGTTCATGATATGTTGATGTAACGTTGTTATCAGGCTTCCACCCATCCACATTAGCGTAAAGAGCAAAGAAACCATATGTGTTGTAGAGCGTTCCAAAGAACTTACGACGAATCTCATCTACACCTTCGGGGTCAAATTTTAGATTTTCCCAAGGAGATGAATTGGTTAACATATACCAGCGAACCGGATCTGCTCCATATTTATCCATTGCATCAAATGGATTGATGGCATTGCCCAAACGTTTGGACATCTTGGCTCCATTCTTATCCAAAACCAAACCATTGGATATGACATTTTTATACGCCACCTTTCCTTCTACCATGGTGTGAATAGCATGAAGAGTAAAGAACCACCCACGTGTTTGATCCACTCCTTCCGAAATAAAGTCCGCAGTACGTGGCAAATCCTGATTCTCAAATGGATAGTGGTTCTGTGCGTATGGCATAGCACCCGAGTCAAACCAAACATCTATCAAATCCAGTTCTCGTTTCATCGGTTTACCCGTTGGAGAAACGAGGATGATATTGTCCACATACGGACGATGAAGATCTATCACGCTCGGATCATAGTTCTCCTTGCTGTAATCACCAACCACATGCTTAGGCCACGGATTGGCAGTCATATAGCCGGCCTTAATCGACTTGTCAATCTCCTCAAACAACTCTTTAATACTTCCTATGCACAATTCCTCCTTGCCATCTTCTGTTCTCCAAATAGGAAGAGGCGTTCCCCAATAACGACTACGACTCAGATTCCAGTCATTTAGATTCTCCAGCCACTTACCAAAACGACCTGTTCCCGTTGATTCCGGTTGCCAATGGATAGTGTTATTCAGTTTAATCATCTCGTCACGCGCCATCGTGGAGCGAATAAACCAGGAATCCAAAGGATAATACAGCACAGGTTTATCCGTACGCCAACAATGCGGATAGGTGTGCACATGTTTTTCAGTACGGAACATACGACCATCTTGCTTCATTTCAAGGCATAGATGCAAATCGAGCGTTTCGTCTTTTGCAGCTGCGGCTTCGTCATAGCGACCATCAACAGTGTACTTGGGATCATACGCATTTTTCACGTAACGGCCGGCATAACGACGATATAATTCATCATTAACATTTGCCTTGTACCATTCCTCATCCAACTCTTCCGGCAGCCAATATTTACCCGTAAAGTCCACCATAGGACGAGGACCCTGTTCTTTGGTCTGCATATACAACCCGGGAACACCGGCAGCATCTGCTACTTTTTTATCATCCGCACCAAAAGTAGGAGCTATATGAACGATACCCGTACCATCTTCCGTGGTTACGTAGTCACCGAGAATCACACGGAAAGCGCCTTCCCCCGGATTGACCCATGGGAATAATTGGTCATATTCCATACCAACTAAATCTACGCCTTTGTATCGAGTTACAATCTCAGCCGGCAACACATTCCCATCTGCATCAACACCACACAATTCTTTCTTGTATGCATCCAATCGAGCCTCTGCCACTATAACTGTACTATCACCACTCTTCACCTCCACATAATCAATCTTTGGTCCTACACACAAAGCAGTATTGCTTGGCAATGTCCATGGTGTAGTCGTCCATGCAATGATATATTGATTGGAATTCTTGACATGAAAACGTACCGTGCATGTCAAATCCTTCACATCACGATAACATCCGGGTTGGTTCAACTCATGCGAACTCAAGCCTGTACCGGCAGCCGGAGAATAAGGCTGAATGGTATAACCCTTATATAAATACCCCTTTTTATATAACTCCTTCAGCAGATACCACAACGTTTCAATATACTTGTTGTCGTACGTGATATATGGATTGTTCAAATCCACCCAATACCCCATTTGCTTGGTCAACTTGGTCCACTCTGCTGTGTATTTCATCACTTCCTTACGACAAGCAGCATTGTAGTCGTCAACCGATATCTTCTTACCTATATCCTCTTTGGTTATACCCAACATCTTTTCCACACCAAGTTCAACCGGCAGACCATGGGTATCCCATCCGGCCTTACGACGAACTTCATACCCCTGCATAGTCTTAAACCGGCAGAAAGTATCCTTGATGGTTCGTGCAAGTACATGGTGAATACCCGGCATTCCGTTGGCCGATGGAGGACCTTCGAAAAACAAAAATGGTTTATGTCCCTTGCGGGTTTCTACACTTTGACGGAAAAGGTCTTCCTTTTCCCACTCAGCCAACACTTCACGACTAAGTTCTGGAAGATTCAGTTGTTTGTACTCGTTAAATTTCATATCGTATTTGGTTCTACAAAACACATTATATTTTATGCTCTCGTGCGCGAACGCGAAAAAAGTATGTGCGCGCCCGCATGAAACAATTTGCAAAGTTACTGCATAAAAATGATATACACAAATTTTTGTTGTTTTTGTCTTGTATATTCTGATATTTTGTTATACCTTTGCGACAACAAACACTTCTTTTATGCGAAAATCAACTCTCTTTTTATGTCTTTTTCTGATCTTGGCTATCGGTCTGTCCTCATGTTCTCAAACAACCAACCCGCAACCCAAATATATTGTGCAGGTCTCCATGGGTACTTTTTCTCAACAATACTATTCTGCCGATGAGGTAATCGCCAGATTGGAAGAAGTTACCAAAATAATCCCTCTTGAGAAAGTGCTAATCGGCTGGAGTTTAGACCAGAACACATACCGACGAGTGGGAGAATACCTGCGTAGCAAAGGCATTCAGATGATTCTTTATCTGCCCATCTTTGCAGAAACAGAGGAAATTACCTCCGCTCGCAAAGCCGTTGACTTGTGGGGGAATACTCCTGCTCTGTACGGCAAAGGGGGATTCTGCTTTACCTGTCCTACGGACACCATCAACTATCTCGATCTCATCTCTGTTTACGAGCAGTACTTTAGCGACATCCCATTCGATGGCGTATTCTTGGACCGCATCCGCACCCAATCTTTCGTTGGTGGCGTGAGTGGCGTATTAAGCTGCGGTTGCGAACAATGTAAAGCACGTTATAATGCTTTGGGCGTTGATTTAGACTCCGTTAAACTAAGATACGAACAAAAAGGAGACCATTTCTTCAATGTGACCAATTATACTCCCAAATCAGGCTTCATTTTCGAGGATAAATTGGCTGCCGATTTCCTGGAAGCTAAGGGGTGTATTATTGCCGATGAAATCAAGAAAATATCCAATTATTTCCACGATAGAAACATGATTGTCGGACTGGATTTATACGCTCCCTTACTGGCACAATTTGTAGGACAAGATTACGAACGCCTCGCACAAATTTGCGATTTCATCAAACCTATGCTCTATCGTTGCACCTACGCCCCTGCAGGCATCAGTTATGAATACGATTTGCTTCGCCAGAACCTTCCCAATGCCACCGGCTATCCCGACTTCCATTGGGATGTTAATTTCCTTAAGGGGCAACTTGAAGCTTTCGGAGATTTACCTTGTGCCAAATATCCTGGTATCGAAATCGTGTACAACGAAGACATAGCTCCAACTACCGATGAGTATATCTTGGAATCTCTTCGCGCAGTTAGGGACTTTGGCTATGATGGCACCGTACTCTCATGGAGTATTATGTGGGTGCCGAATGAGCATATTCAGCTCCTCAAAAAATTATAGCATCTTAAAACTCGTAATCTACAGCGGCACGAGCTGATCTGCATTTACCTATATAGGCAGCCACTTTGAGATGCTCAGGGTGGTTTTGATAGGTATCTACATCTTCCCAACGATCAAAGGTGCACTCTAAACAAATGTCATAATCTGTCTTAGTGGCGTTAGGTATATTGATACCCACTTGCTCTGACCGTAGGACACTGATTTTGTCTTTCAACGAAAGCAAACCTTCACGAATGATAGTTGCATTCTCGATTTTGGTGTGACCTTCTGCTTCATCAAGAAGGCGAAAAAATACAACATGTTTAATCATGAGAAAAATATGTATTTATTGATTGATTACCAAATGTGAACTCGATTTTCGGGAGCTACGAATAGAGGACTGTCTTCCGTCACGCCCCATGCTTCATACCATGCTGCAATATGTGGCAAAGCACCGTTAACGCGCCAACGCGCAAGCGAGTGGGGATCCGATTTGGTCAGACGAAGCATTTCTTCTTCGCGAATATTGCTTGCCCATACGTTGGCGTATGCCAAGAAGAAACGTTGCGCCGGCGTAAAGCCGTCCTTTGTGTTCTCCTTTGCACACTTGGTATGCATAAATGCATTGTAGG
This sequence comes from Candidatus Colicola coprequi, assembly GCA_018065765.1. GTDB lineage: Bacteria > Bacteroidota > Bacteroidia > Bacteroidales > Paludibacteraceae > Colicola > Colicola coprequi. Next base: position 9,247 of record JAGHSR010000123.1, on the reverse strand, counting down.
CAATCTGCAAGCCGCCATGATCGGCAATGTTCTCTCCCAAAGTGAATGTACCATTGGCATGAACACCCGGCAGAACCTCTATGGCATTAAAGTAACTCTCCATCACTTTTGTTCGTTCTGCAAATCGAACTTTATCCTCCTCAGTCCACCAGTTTTGCAAATTGCCATCTTTGTCAAACTGACATCCCATATCATCAAAACCGTGTGTCATCTCGTGACCTATCACTACTCCGATTGCTCCATAATTAAAAGCATCATCCGCTTCCATATCAAAGAATGGAGATTGCAGTATGCCGGCAGGGAAACAAATCTCATTGCTGCCGGGATTGTAGTATGCGTTCACGGTTTGAGGAGTCATATACCATTTGGATTTGTCGACAGGCTTGTTCAAATAGGAAAGTGAATAGTTTTGCTCAAACTTAGCAGCACGCTGGATATTTTCGTAATACGACAATTTGGGATCTACGTCCAAAGCACTATAGTCACGCCAATTGTCAGGATAACCTATCTTAACGGTCATGGCGTTCAATTTCTCCAATGCTTTTGCTTTGGTTTCATCAGACATCCATTCCAGACTACTGATGCGCTCGCCAAAGGATGTTTTCAGATTATTCACCAACGTTACCATACGTTGTTTGTTTTCTTCCGGGAAATAACGCTTTACATACATCTGACCTACTGCTTCACCCAACGTGCCATTAACGATATTGACTGCGCGTTTCCATAATGGAGTAGCCTCTTTGCGACCGGAAAGCACACGACCGTAAAAATCGAAGTTCGCTTGAAACATGTCATCCCCCAAATAATCTGCAGCTCCATCTATCACCTGCCATGCAAATAAAGTCTTCAAATCTGCCAAAGACTCCTCCTCTATCATACGTCCTACTTCTTTCAAATGTTCTACTTGCCCTACACAAAGACTATCCGTTTTTATGTTCATGGCAGCAAAGAAAACGGACCAATCTATCTGAGGCACCATCTGCTGCAGTTCTTCCACACTCATCTTATTGTAAGTTGCCACCGGATCACGCAATTCCTCATTAGACATAGCAGCTCGAGCCAAACGAGTTTCTAACCTGAGAATGATTGGTGCCGCCAAATCTCCATCAATATAACCATACAAAGAGAACATGCGTTCTATGTGTTTCAGATATTCTTGACGTATCATTTGTGTGCGTTCGTCATCTTGCAAATAGTAATCCTTTTCCCCTAAGGCATAACCGGCTTGTGCCTCGTATAGAATATTCATGGATGAATTCATGGCATCGGCCTCAACATACATCGCAAACAAGCCAAACTCCATGGCACGACCCAAAATTTCCGATAACTCACTTTTACTATTAATCGCATCTATTGTTTCAATGGTTGGTATGATTGGACGAATATCTTCCTCATTTCGACGAGCAGTATCCATGCACAATTTGTAGAAATCACTGATTTTTTGTTCTACTGTACCATAGTCGTGGTCGCCTGTGCCGATCTCTTCAATGAGTGAATTTACTTGTTTGAGATTGTTCAGCCCCAACTGATTAAATGTGCCAAAACGAGCATACTCATCCGCTAAAGGATTGTTGGCCATCCAGCCGCCACACGCGTACTGATAAAAATCATTTTGAGGAACTGCCGTTGTGTCTAAGTTGTCCAGGCTGATACCTGTTGAAAGAGGTTTACTGCACGAAATTGTCATAACTGCTACAACAAAAAGAATTGTTTTTTTCATCATTTTTTACGATTTATAATGTTCCATAGTATAATGCGCAACTGATCCACCAATACTGCTACCACGTAAATACCTAACATGAATAAAAATATCAATAAGGTGGCCATCCATGGCGAATAACTTGCATCTATCTGATTGATAGGACGTTTGAATGCCTCGAAGTAAAAATTGGGGTTGAGGTGCACCAAGAAAACAGAGAAGGCAGACCCCGCGATGTAATTAATAACGGAACTTTGTATGTGAATTTTGGAGAAAAATAAAATCAAAAACAAAGACTCCATGATCACTAAAGGATTACTATATGCCAACACGAGTGTATTAAGACCGCTGATTTCAAACCACACTCCTGCAAACCCGATAGCGGCTATCAGTAGAGCCAAAAAAGCATAAATTCCCAAGTCTGTTTTAGCTGCGAATTGTGTCCATTTCATCGGATATTTTCTCACATATTGGGCCAATAAATACAAGCCTATGAACGAGAAAGTGGAATAACCGTCTTTAAACATCGTCCACTCATTTCCCAATATCCATCCATACAGGGACTGAAAAGCAAAAAATGCCAAAGTCACAGCGCCCAACTTGTGACGAGACGCAGTTTCAATAAAAGCATTCAGTACGGGAGCGAATAAATACAATCCCATGTACGACACAATGAACCAATACAGTGGAATATATTCGGTTGCTGGTACATTCGTGAAAGTCAGTGCACCCAACAAATTTTCCCATGAGAAAGTCGTCCACCCCATACTTAACCCCAATATAAATAGACCTATTGAGAAAAAGGCAACTTGAAATATGAATTTAAAAAATCCTTTCCAAGATGATCGGATACCAAACCAACCGGACAACAAAACAAACACGTTCACGCACACAATTGCCAACCCTTCAAACACATATCGCCATATCGTTGTCATGGTCTCGTTTACAGCATCTGCGTGGGTGGGGTGCCCCAAAGCTGCAAAATCTGCATGAACTACCAAAACCAAAAACATGGCCACTATTCTGAGCAGTTCCATATTGGATTGACGATGTGATGAAAAATTTAAAAGTTTGTGCATAGGAGTTTATTCGTTTTTCAAAATCGGGCACAAAGATACAATAAAATTTGCACGTGTACAAATATTTTTGTACCTTTGCGGCCAAATAGCGTATAAAAATCACTTATTATGATTGTTGACAAATTGGAAAATGCAGACCTGTACTACGATAGTGTACCCGGTTTAGAACGTTTTATGCAATTCTTTAATGACAACGATTTGGAGGAATTGCCTGCTTGCAAAATCAAGTTAGATGGAGATGACCTATATGTCAATATCCTCGATTTTATCGGGAAAAAAGAAAAGGACTGCCGTCTTGAATCACACAAGGACTATATCGATATTCAGATTCCTCTTACGGATAGTGAGACTATGGGGTGGAAATCACAGGAAGACTGCCAAGATGTTACCGCTGAATACGACGAGGGTAAGGATGTCGAATTTTATGGTGATGCTCCCACCATTCGAATGAATGTCCCCGCAGGTCACTTTGTCGTCTTCTTCCCTTCCGATGCACACAGCCCCGGTATTGCAGACGGTAAGCAATACCGCAAAATCATAGTTAAAGCGCGCGTACAACAATAATGAGAAATAATGAGACGCCTCAAACTCATACAAAACGACCCCTATCTTCAGCCGTATGCTAGTGCCATTCAAGCACGTCACGACTACGCCAAACGTAGGGAAACCGCTCTGACTGACGGAATGTCTTTGTCCGATTGGGCGAATGGATATCTGTATTTCGGATTGCATAAAACAGCGACCGGATGGCTGTTCCGTGAGTGGGCTCCCAACGCTACCGCCATTTATATCAAGGGTGATATGAACGCTTGGCAAAAGGACGAAACATACCGATTGCAACACATCGGGAATGGTGTATGGGAAAAAGAGTTTGATAACAACGCATTTGTCGAAGGGCAACTTTTCAAATTGCTGGTTGAGTGGCAGGGTGGATGGGGAGAACGCATACCCAGTTATGCCACACGGGTGGTTCAAGATAGTGAAACCAAACTTTTTTCTGCTCAAGTATGGGACATTAAGAAAATGGAACGCCCTGCTAAGCAAAAAAAACGGAGAAATAAAGACGAGCAACTTTTCATTTACGAGTGCCATATCGGCATGAGTGGAGAGGATGAAAAAGTTAGTACATACAGCGAGTTTCGGCTGAATGTACTTCCACGAATTGCAGAATTGGGATACAACTGCATACAACTCATGGCTATCCAGGAACACCCTTATTATGGCAGTTTTGGGTATCATGTGAGCAATTTCTTTGCAGCCAGCAGTCGTTTCGGCACACCGGAAGAACTGCAGATGCTCATTGCTGATGCACATAATAGAGGTATGTGCGTCATCATGGATCTCGTTCATTCGCACGCTGTCAAAAATGAACGAGAAGGATTGAGCAATTTCGATGGAACACCTTATCAATATTTTCACGCAGGTGCGCGTCGAGAACATCCGGCTTGGGATAGCTTGTGCTTTGATTACGGAAAACCGGAGGTGTTGCACTTCCTACTGAGCAATTGCAAGTTTTGGATGGATATCTACGATTTCGATGGGTTCCGTTTTGATGGTGTTACGTCTATGATGTACCTCACTCATGGTTTGGGCGAAGATTTCGTGAACTACGATTGCTACTACAACGGCAACGAGGATGGCGACGCCATCGCCTATCTAACTTTGGCAAACAAGCTGATTCATCAGGTTAAACCGAATGCTATCACGATAGCCGAAGATATGTCCGGGATGCCGGGATTGGCTTTCCCCATAGAGGGGGGAGGTATGGGATTTGACTACCGATTGGCTATGGGTATCCCTGACTTTTGGATTAAATACATCAAAGAGGTCAGAGACGAAGATTGGAAAGCTGGGCACATCTTCTATGAGATGACGCATCGCCGTCAAGACGAAAAAACCATATCCTATGCAGAGAGCCACGACCAAGCATTAGTGGGCGACAAAACAATTATTTTCCGCCTCGTGGATGCTGATATGTACTGGCATTTTGAACATGGACATGCCACCTATACAGTCAATCGGGGGATTGCTCTTCACAAGATGATTCGCCTCATCACTGCTTCTACCATTAACGGAGGTTACCTCAATTTCATGGGCAACGAGTTTGGACACCCCGAATGGATTGATTTTCCACGACAAGGCAACGGATGGAGTCACAAGTATGCTCGTCGCCAGTGGAGTCTGGTGGACAACCCTAACTACTACTATCAAGATTTGAATCGTTTTGACCAAGCAATGGTACGATTACTTCGCGATTACCTAACACCGGTCAAGGACCAATGTGGCGTGCACGCACCATGGATTGACAAACTATGGGACAACGAGGGAGATCAGGTGGTGGCGTATCAGCGTGATCAACTCCTGTTTGTCTTCAACTGGAGTGGTGTCAAGTCATACGCTGATTATGGTATATTAGTGCAGCCCGGCAAGTGGCAAGTGGTTTTGGATACCGATGCCAAGCAGTTTGGCGGGTTTGGACTGAATGACGACGGTGTGGAGCACCTAACCCAATCAGACCTCTTGTACAAGAAAGAGAACAAAGAGTGGCTTCGTCTCTATCTGCCGGCCAGAACAGCCATCGTCCTAAGAAAAATCGACTAATTAACAAATTTAATCACAAAATATCATGCGAGTTATTATTGAACCAAATTATGAATTATTGAGCGAATGGGCTGCTAATTATGTAGCACGTCGTATCAACGAGTTTGCTCCCAAAGAGAGCAATCCTTTTGTTTTGGGACTGCCTACCGGTAGTTCACCTCTTGGTATGTACAAACACCTGATTGAACTTAACAAACAAGGTAAAGTCAGTTTCCGTAATGTGGTAACTTTCAATATGGACGAGTACGTAGGTATTCCGGAAGACCATCCAGAGAGTTATCATAGTTTTATGTGGAACAATTTCTTTAGCCATATTGACATCCGCAAGGACAATGTCAATATCCTCAACGGCAATGCTGCCGACCTCGAGGCTGAGTGCGCTCGTTATGAGGCTAAAATCAAAAACTATGGCGGTATCCAACTTTTCTTGGGTGGTATCGGTCCTGATGGTCATATCGCTTTTAACGAACCCGGCTCATCTCTGACAAGCCGCACGCGTAAGAAAGAGTTAACCACAGATACCATCATCGCCAACTCTCGTTTCTTCAACAACGATGTCAACCAAGTACCCAAGACGGCTCTTACCGTAGGTGTCGGTACTATCATGGATGCCAAGGAAGTACTCATTATGGTGAATGGTCACGGCAAAGCACGCGCTCTGCTGCACGCCATAGAGAAACCTATTTCTCATATGTGGACTATCTCTGCGCTCCAAATGCACCAACATGGTATTATCGTCTGCGATGACGCTGCTTGCGACGAACTCAAAGTGGGCACCTATCGCTATTTCCGTGACATTGAGAAAAATAACCTCAACCCACAGACACTCCTGTAAGTGACTCATCGATTTTATATAGAGACTTACGGCTGCCAAATGAACGTAGCCGATAGTGAGGTCGTGGCTGCTGTTATGCAGACCACCGATGCCGTGTTGACCGACACATTGGACGATGCCGACATCGTCATTCTCAATACATGCAGTATTCGCGACAAAGCGGAGCAGACAGTCATCCACCGCTTACAGGAGATTCAAGCCATCCATCGCAAACGCTCTTCGTCAAAACTCATCATAGGTATCATAGGCTGCATGGCTGAACGGATGGGCGAAGAACTAATTCACGATTACCACGTGGATTTTGTGGCAGGCCCCGATGCGTATTTGGACATTCCTAACCTTTTAGCGCAATGTCTGACCGGCAACAAAGCCATCAATATCTTCCTAAGCAAGACGGAAACCTATGCTGACATCATCCCTGCCCGTATAGGTAAGTCCATCTCAGGATTTGTGAGTATCATGCGTGGTTGCAACAACTTCTGTAGTTATTGCGTTGTACCCTATACACGTGGCAGAGAACGCAGCCGCGATGTCAAAAGCATTCTCAATGAAGTACACGATTTGTCTCAAAAGGGTTACAAAGAAGTGACCCTCTTGGGACAAAACGTCAATTCCTATCGGTTTGAGGATATAGCTTTCCCGCAATTGCTCGCCATGGTGGCTGAGGCGGAACCTAATATGCGGATCCGTTTCACCACCTCGCACCCAAAGGATATGTCCGATGAAACCTTGCAAATAATTGCCAAATATAACAACATCTGCCGATTCATTCACCTGCCGGTTCAGAGTGGTAGTAATGCCATTCTTAAGTCTATGAATCGCAAATACACCCGTGAGTGGTATTTGGACCGCATAGCGGCTATCCGTCGTATTATCCCGGATGTAGCTATCGGCACGGATGTCTTCTGCGGTTTCCACGATGAGACATTAGAAGACCACGCACAGACCCTCAGCCTGATGCGCGAAGTGGGTTTCGATACAGCTTTCATGTTCAAGTATAGCGAACGGCCTGGCACCTTTGCTCAAAAACATCTGCCCGACAATATCAGCGAGGAGGAAAAAGTACGCCGTTTGAACGAGATTATCGCACTGCAAAATCAACTCTCATTGGAAAGCAACCAACGGGAAATCGGCAAGGTGCGGGAAGTGCTGGTTGAGGGGTATAGCAAACGGAGTCCCGAACAGATGTTCGGCAGAACAAGCCAGTACAAAACTGTCGTCTTCCCGCGTCAAAACCGACATATCGGAGAGTTTATTCACGTACTTATCCGTGAAGCTTCTGCAGCAACACTCAAGGGAGAAGTGGTAAAATAATACTCCTTTCTCTTGCCGCTTATAAATTTCAATGTTCCACGAATTAGATGTCGTACAGGCTCTATTCGTGGAACATTTTTTTATTGCGAGTTACTACTTAATCCTATTGGCCACCCACTCGTCCAAATCATCTTCTTTTGTAAGACTTAGATGTGTTTTGATACGCAATCTTCTGCTCCATACCGTATGCTTGGTTTGATTCAAAAGTAAACATATATCCGAGATAGATAATCCCAACACCATCAACGCGATCATCTGTAAATCCGCTGATGTCAAAGCAGGGTATTGAGTTTTTAGATTCGTGAGTAAATTATTATACAAACTGTTAAACTCTTCCTGAAAACCCTCCCAATGTTCCCATAGATTTTCCGATAAAAACGTTTGAATCCACTCTGGGATTTTTCCCGTAGAACCATTACGAAGTTTCTCCAATTGCATCTGTCGAGCCACCTCCACACGTTGACGCAGTATTCTCGTAAGACTTGCACGTTTCGCATCCAATTCAGCTTTTAAACTCTCAATTTTTGTCTGCGTTGCCAATTTACGACTCCTTTGCGCCACAACAATAGCCCCCAATGTCACCAATAGCACAGCAAGAAGTCCAATTATCAGGTACGACCTTTGTTGTGACAATACCAAACGCATATTCCGTTCTTGTTCCAATGCCAAGTCATACCGCTTCGCTATTGCATATGTTCTTGTTTTTCCTGTTTCTTTCGTTTCTGCTACTTCATTATCATACAAGTTTCTCATCTCTTCATATGCCATGTCATTTTTACCTTCTTTCTGTAGTAGTAGACTGTGGACATAATGCCATTTGTTTTTGCTCCAAGAAATCAACGAAGTATCCGTTGAGAACAAATCAAGATACATTTCTGCAGAATCAATATCTGATTGAGCAATATACCATTCAGATAGACTGTGAGCATATCTATTCAATCCCAACGAATCAACCAAAATATGGTTTAACCTATTTATTTCGGTTATATTGGAAGACTCTAATAGGGAACAAACCAAATATTTTAATTCATAATAAAAAAGATTATCTTTCAGTTTTGCAGCTTCATTTAGAGCTTTTCTAAAATATTCTTCGCGTTTTTGTAATTCTTTCGTATTTCTGGCCACATCACGATAAGCACACGCAAGAAACAAGGTTAGATTTGCTCGTTCCAAATAGGGTATAGCCTTACTATAATATTCCAATGCTACATCTGATAATTGTTCGGTTTCAGAAAGAGAACCCATTTTGTAATAGGTAGCACCTATCCACTCTCCATTGGCATCACCTTTCATCAACAAATGCTCTGCCATTTTAAATTTCTGCATTGCTTGATATGTTTCATCTCTCCATTCCAACATAACTCCTTGTATGTAATAAGCCTGCCCCGCATAAACAATATATCGTCGCTTTTCAAATTCCTTGCCCATTTTCTCGAAATCTATTTCCACAAAATGTGGACGCGTACGAAAAGACGCATACGATGTCATCATGTCACAATATTGGTTCTCAACCTCACTGAGTCTGCATGATTTGAGACTATCCAATATATATAATGCACTATCCGGATTTCTCCATATCATTCTATCTAGAGTGTCAAATACTGACGATTCGAAATCATGCATCTGACAACTAAAAAATAAAAAAGATACCAATGAAACAACTGCCAATTCAAGAACTTTCGTAAAGTGCATAAGTTGTAATTTTTTACAGAATATATA
>JAGHSR010000055.1 GCA_018065765.1 Candidatus Colicola coprequi | reverse complement strand
GGTGACGCTATTCGCAGTGCACTGAGTCAGAAAGTTCGTCCTGAATACAAATACAACGTCATCGTGGTAGATGACAACTCTACCGATGGTACGGTAGATGTAATCAAGAGCATCGTGGCAGAAGGTCATGACAACTTGGTTTACATTGCACAAGACAAGACTTGGCACGCTATTGGCGGTAACTGGAATGTGGCTTTTCACAATCCCAAATGCGGCCGTTTTGCCATTCAGTTGGACAGCGACGACAAATACAAAGACGAGACGACTGTTCAACGTTTCATCGATGCTTTTCATGAGCAGAACTGCGCTATGGTGGTAGGAACGTACTGCCTAACGGATTTCGATGGTAACATCCTGCCTCCGGGTGTGATTGACCACAAAGAGTGGACACCTGAAAACGGTCGCAACAACGCTCTGCGTATCAACGGACTGGGTGCACCACGTGGATTCTATACGCCTATGCTGCGTCAAATCAACTTCCCAACTACCAAATATGGCGAGGACTATGCAGTAGGACTGCGCGTAAGTCGTGAGTATCAGATAGGGCGCATCTATGATGTAGTGTACAACTGCCGCCGTTGGGACGACAATAGCGATGCCAACTGCGACTTGGTAGCCATGAATGCCAACAACCTGTACAAGGACCGCATTCGTACGTGGGAGTTGAAAGCTCGTATCGCAATGAACAAAAAGAAATAACATTATCCCCCTCTCCCCCGCGGAGAGGGGGAAAAAACAGCCAACCATGAAGATACGCGTAGGTATAATGACTGCGCCTAAGATAGAGGCAGAGCAGTATGATAACGGAACATTCCTGCTGAAGAATGTTCGTATAGGTATCGATTTTCATTGGGACCGCAAAGAGGACCAACTATTTGAAGGAGAACTGGAAATCATGCACAATGCCGATGGCTCACAAACAGCCGTCAACATCATTGACATAGAGGATTATCTGACTTCGGTCATTTCCAGTGAGATGTCCACAGAAAGTCCTATTGAACTACTGAAAGCTCATGCAGTCATATCACGTTCGTTTGCTATGCGACTGATTGAACGCGAGAAAGCCGGATTTAAAGCAAAAAGCAATTTTGAAGACGGCGGGCATATCGGATTTCATGTTTGTGCTGATGACCACTGCCAACGCTACGAAGGGCTCTATCGCCGCAACGAACGCGCTGTGGAGGCAGTTCGCGCCACAGCTCACGAGGTGCTGACCTACGACAATGTTATCTGTGACACGCGTTTCAGCAAGTGCTGTGGTGGCAAAAGTGAGGAGTTTGAAACCTGTTGGGACGATGTGCACTTCCCCTATTTGGAGAGTGTAGAATGTCCATACTGCGGACGAGCTGCCCAGACGGTGGGACAAAAAGACTCGCCTCTCAAATACAGTCTGAACACGTACGACCAAGAGACAACCGATTTTCATGATTGGACGGTTCGCTACACCAAACAGGAACTGAGCGAATTGATATGCAGGAAGACGGGTATTGATTTTGGCGAAGTGACCGATCTGATTCCTCTCAAACGAGGCAAATCCGGACGTATTTATGCTTTGGAGGTTCGTGGAACCAAGCGAACCGAAGTCATTGGGAAAGAACTGATGATTCGCAAGGCACTCTCGCCCTCCTGCCTGTACTCATCATGGTTTGATGTAGAGAAGACGGACAAAGAGTTTATCCTAACGGGTCACGGCTGGGGGCATGGTGTCGGGCTATGCCAGATAGGCGCTGCCGAGATGGCAGCCGAAGGATTTACGTACGATCAAATCCTATATCATTACTACCCCGGTAGCAAATTGGAAGTGAGGGAGTAGATGGCTTCATTTAAGGGAACTTCCACCAAGTCCCCTTAAATTTGATTCTGCTCTTGACTACCACAAGGCGCAACACTATCACAGGTCATTTTGTGGTAGTTTGTTTGGCTTGATTGAAGAAGCATGCGGGCACTGGGCGTTGCTAAATAAGTTATGACAGAAAGCAATCGTATAGAGTTTAAGGAGTGTCTGACTAAAGAGTTGGATATAGAAAAGGAAGTAGTGGCTTTCCTCAATTATCGAGAGGGAGGTATTTTGTATATCGGTATTGACAAGAACGGCAAGGCAGTAGGCGTGGAGGACATAGACGGCGATATGCTCAAAATAAAAGACC